>DPRC01000059.1 GCA_003537695.1 Polaribacter sp. | reverse complement strand
AAATTATTTTACACCCATTAATTCAACATCAAAAATAAGTGTTGCATCTGGTGGTATTACTCCTCCAGCACCCGCAGAGCCGTATGCCAAATTACTAGGAACAACAAAGCGTGCTTTATCACCCACTTGTAATAATTGAATTCCTTCATCCCAACCAGCAATTACTTGACCAACTCCTACATTAAAATCGATTGGTTCTTTTCTTTTGTATGAAGAATCAAAAACAGTACCATCTAACAATTGTCCCTTATAATGAACAGAGACACCGGCACCTTTTGTTGCCTGCTTCCCAGTTCCTTTTTGTAATATTTGGTATCGCAAACCACTTGCAGTTTCATCATAGCCAGAAGCTACAGAATCTAATAATTCTTTTTGTTTTGCTTTCTCTTCAACTTCACGCTTTTCGCGAGAACCTTCAAAAGTTCTAAAAGCTTCTACAGCATTAAAAGCCTCCGCTTCTGCGCCAACTCTTACTATTGCTACTGCTGATAATTCGTCACCTTGGGCAATTGCATCTACCACATCTTGGCCTTCAATTACAGATCCAAAAACAGTATGCTTACCGTCTAACCATGGAGTAGGAACGTGGGTAATATAAAACTGACTTCCGTTGGTTGCAGGTCCAGAATTGGCCATTGCTAATTTTCCAGGAGCATCATGTTTTAGATCAGCATGAAACTCGTCATCAAATTTATAACCAGGGTTTCCTGTTCCTGATCCTTGAGGACATCCACCTTGTACCATAAAGTCTGGAATAACTCTGTGGAATTTTAATCCATCATAATACGGAGTCCCTTGTCCTTTGACTGAGTTCTCTAAATTACCTTCAGATAAAGCAACAAAATTACCTACTGTTCCAGGTGTTTTTTCGTGCTCTAACTGTACTAAAACTTCACCTTTAGAAGTGGTGAATTTGGCATATATACCGTTGTTCATAATCTTTAATTTTACTTGTTTTCCTCTTCCGAAAAATCGGTAACAGTCGTGAGGTTTTTATTCCAAAATTAATTCTAGACTGCAGTCGAACTAACTTCTTATTTTTTAAACTCGCTCGTAAAATGTAATTTTACAGAGGGGTATTTATTTTGTGTCATTTGAATTGTGAATTCAGAGTCTGCTAAAAAAACCAATTGCCCTTGTTTGTCTTTCGCTAAATAGCGCTGCTTTATGCGCTTAAACTCTTTAAATTCGTCACTTTTAGGATTTTCAGGGGCTACCCAACAAGCTTTGTGTGCTTGCAAGTTTTCATAGGTACATTTGGCACCATATTCGTGTTCTAATCGATATTGAATTACTTCATATTGCAAAGCACCTACGGTACCTACAATTCTTCGCCCATTCATCTCTAATGTAAATAACTGTGCAACTCCTTCATCCATGAGCTGGTCTAAACCTTTATACAATTGCTTAGACTTCATGGGATCTGCATTGTTTACATATCTGAAATGTTCAGGAGAGAAGCTTGGAATTCCTTTAAAGTTTAAGTCCTCTCCTTCCGTTAACGTATCTCCAATTTTAAAGTTTCCAGTATCATGAATTCCCACAATATCTCCAGGGAAAGATTCATCTACAATTTCTTTCCTTTCTGCAAAAAATGCATTGGGACTTGAAAACTTCACTTTTTTACCAGTTCTTACATGCAAATAAGGTGCATTTCTTTTGAAAGTACCTGACACAATTTTTATAAAAGCCAAACGATCTCTGTGCTTAGGATCCATGTTTGCATGGATTTTAAACACAAACCCTGTCAACTTCTCTTCTTGAGAGTCCACCAAACGCTCTTCTGCTTTCTTTGGTTGCGGCGACGGTGCGATCTCTATAAAAGCTTCCAGTAATTCTTTGACACCAAAGTTATTTAAGGCAGATCCAAAGAATACAGGCTGCAGTGCACCCTCTAAATATTCTTTTTGGCTGAAAGGAGGATACACCTCGTCAATTAATTCTATTTCTTCACGCAAGGTTTCTGCCGCACTCACTCCGATAATCGTGTCTAATTCAGGATTGGAAAGGTCACTGAATTCAACACCCTCTGAAATAGATGTTTTATTATCTCCAGAGAAAAGATTTAATTTTTTCTCCCAAATATTATAAATTCCTTTAAAATCATAACCCATTCCTATTGGAAAACTCATAGGAGTCACGCGCAGTCCCAGTTTCTGCTCTACCTCATCTAATAAATCAAAGGCATCTTTACCCTCTCTGTCTAACTTGTTGATAAATACGAGCATTGGAATGCTCCGCATCCTACAAACCTCTACTAATTTTTCTGTCTGAGGCTCCACACCTTTCGCCACATCAATAACAACAATGACACTATCTACTGCGGTTAAAGTTCTAAACGTATCTTCTGCAAAATCTTTGTGACCAGGAGTATCTAAAATATTTATTTTCTTGTCTTTGTAAATAAAAGCCAGGACCGATGTAGCAACAGAAATACCACGCTGACGTTCAATTTCCATAAAATCTGAAGTTGCTCCCTTCTTAATTTTATTGTTTTTTACAGCGCCAGCCTCTTGGATCGCTCCACCAAAAAGTAATAACTTTTCTGTAAGCGTTGTCTTACCAGCATCTGGATGCGAGATAATTCCGAAAGTTCTTCTGCGTTTAATTTCCTTTAAAAAGTTCATCTACAAAAATTGAGGTGCAAAGATAGGTTTTACAAAGAGAATTATCAATCTAAAACTTCAATCGTCATTTTAATATCATCGATGGGCCATTCATCTACACCAACTTCAACATTGGAGATTTTATCTAGAGTATCAAAACCTGAAATAACTTCACCAAAAACGGTGTGCTCATTATTTAAATGATGTGCACCTTTTCTATTGTGCACAATATAAAACTCAAAGGGACTGGATAATTTCTTAGGATTTTTTTCCCACTGTCTGGCTGCTGCCAAAGCACCATACTTATGTTTTCGGTGCTTTTTAAATTCAGGAGCTATCAGATAATTTCCATACAATGTTCTTTGCGTTCGGGTATATGTTTCGTCAGAATTACCGCCCTGAATTACAAAGTTTTTGGCAACTCTATAAATGACAGTGGTATTAAAGTAAGCTCTTTGAACTAAAAATAAAAAATTAGCTCTGTGGACAGGAACATCCGCATATAGTAGAATTTTAATAGCTCCAAACTTCGTTTTTATGAGTACTTGGGATTCTTTATTTTGTTTCCCAAATTCCGTAAAAAAAGCAGTCACATTCTTTTTATTTAAGCTGTCCCAAGAAGTTTTAACCGCTTCTTGTAAGCTGTTTTTTAAAATCGATGAATCTTTTGCTATGGAAACGATAGCGCTGCTTTTCTTTATTGGCTTATCTACTGTACACTGATAGCAGGAAAAAGTAAATGAAATGAAAAGAAGTTTAAGAATGGTTTTCATAAAAAAAACGTATTTTGAATAAGCAAAGGTAATTGATCCACATACAAGAATAAAAAAATCTTGTTAAGTTTAATTGAATTATTTGGCTTTTTGCATCTTCATTCCTTATTTTTGTTACAATGCAAGAACAAGTAATTTTAGTAGACATAAACGATCAGAAAATTGGTCTAATGGAGAAAATTGAAGCACATGAAAAAGCATTGTTACACCGCGCTTTTTCAGTCTTTATATTTAATGAAAAAGGGGAATTAATGCTACAACAAAGAGCGGCCTCTAAATATCATTCTCCGCTATTATGGACAAATACCTGTTGTTCCCATCAAAGAGATGGAGAAAGCAATATAAAGGCAGGGAGACGCAGACTGCAAGAAGAAATGGGATTTGTCACAGATATTACAGAAGTTTTTTCTTTTATCTACAAAGCACCCTTTGATAATGGTTTGACCGAGCATGAATTTGATCATGTAATGATTGGAAATTACGAGGGGACTCCAAACTTAAACAAAGAAGAAGCCGCAAGTTACAAATGGATGCCTTTAGCGGATGTGAAAAAAAGCATAGAAAAAAACCCAGAAATTTATACAGAGTGGTTCAAAATTATATTTTATAAATCTTACGAAAAACTAACACATGGCTAAAGTTACAGTTCACAGAAAAGCGCATTTTAATGCTGCACACAGATTGTATAGAAAGGATTGGAGTGATGAGAAAAACTTTGAAGTTTTCAATAAATGCAGTAACCCTAATTTTCACGGTCATAATTACGAGTTAATCGTTTCATTAACTGGAGAGATAGACCAAGAGACCGGATATGTCTTTGATTTAGGAATCCTAAAAAAGCACATTAAAGTTGAAATTGAAGATGCCTTTGATCATAAAAATTTGAACATAGAGGTTCCTGAATTTCAAGATTTAAATCCCACAGCAGAAAATATTTGCGTAGTTACTTATGGAAAGTTACGAAGCTTATTGCCAGGATATTTAGACTTAAAAGTGACGTTGTATGAGACACCTCGAAATTTCGTGAGTTA
>DPRC01000178.1:14842-15196 GCA_003537695.1 Polaribacter sp. | reverse complement strand
ATAATCTTCCTTTACAGCCTGATAGAGTTTGTTTGATTCTTCATAGGTCAAAGAAGGACTCTCACTGGTTAACGTGTCTAATAACAAGACCGTTTCAAAAGGATGCATCTCGGGATAATCAATCATTCTAATTTCAACCTCTGCAAATTTAAATCCATACAATTCTTTGATAGAAAATATTTTTAATACCTCACAAATATCTCCATTGGCAATAAATCCTGCGGTAGAGGTCTCCGGAAGCCAGAAGTAATTATTCTTCACAATCATAATATAATCGCCCGCAGAAATCTCATTCTCCTGTCCCCTGATATTATACCTTATTTGTTGGTTGTATTCATTTGCCCGTTTGTTAGA
>DPRC01000178.1:14261-14449 GCA_003537695.1 Polaribacter sp. | reverse complement strand
TTCAATATCATACCCATCTTCTAAGCGCACAATATCTGTAAAATCAATGTCGAATTGAAAACGATCCCCCTCCTTTTTTAATAAGAACCGCAATGCTGTTGCATTTGCCAAAATGCCTGAATCTTCATGCTGCCGCATCACCTCATCCAACTCAATTCCCGTAACCGTTTTATGATAGTCATAAGTCA
>DPRC01000178.1:6366-13842 GCA_003537695.1 Polaribacter sp. | reverse complement strand
GCATACACATACGAGAGTAAATCGTCTAATAAAGAACTTGCATCAAACAATTGCTGATTTTGTTTGCCATCTGGAATCATAGAAGCTTCATCTACAATAAAAATAGTATTGGTGTGCTTGTTGGGTTGCAGGACAAAAGTAATAGCACCATTCGACTGCTTTTTAGGAAAATATATTTTTTTATGAATCGTAAATGCTGGCTTTTTTGCATAAAGCGCAATTACTTTTGCAGCTCTTCCTGTGGGTGCTAATAAAACCGATTTTCTACCTGCAGCCCCCAAAGAATTAACAAAAGTACCAATTGTAGTTGTTTTCCCCGTTCCTGCATATCCTTTTAATAAAAACAAAGCATCCTTATCCGTATTAAAAATAAAAGCACTTAGTAGTGCTAAAAGTTTGCCCTGTTTTACTGTAGGTTCATGTGGGAATTTCTTGAGTAATTCCAGATTAAAATCTAGGGGTTTGTCTATCATAAATTGATTAAAGTATCAAAGATACGCCGATTTGTAAATAAAAGTTTTTATCATTAAAAAAAAATTGTAGATTTGCGACATACCTCAAAAAAAAACATCAAAAATGGGATTATTAGGATTGATTTTAGCTGCAGTATTAGTAGCAGTGCTTATCGCTATTGTAATAGTAAAATATTTACCTTTAAAGTTTAGATGGATTGCCTCTGTTGGCTTGCTTGTCTTAGCAATATTTTTAGGGATTAAAATCTATAATGGCATTATGCAGCCTATCAACTTTAATAAAGATAAAGTTAAAAGATATTCGAAAGTAGTGCGTAATTTGAAAATTATTAGAGATGCAGAAGTAAAGTATTACGAAGCAAATGCTGAGTATACTGCAGACAAAGATTTATTAATCAAATTTATTGACTCTTCTTCTTTGGCACTAACCGTTACCAATACCATTGTAGAAACAGTGAATAGAGGGGGTGGAATTACGGATGAAATAGAAGTTAAAGTAATCGATACCATTGGATATGAAGCGGTATTAAAATACTTTGTAAATAGAGATTATAAAAATATGTTTAAAGTACCTGGAATTGAAGATACAGAATTTGATCTTGAAGTAGGCACTGTAGAGAAAGTACAAGGCTTATTGGTTCCAACTTTCATGGCGAAAACTCCTAAAAATGCACTTTTAGAAGGAATGAATGAATCTCTTGTAAAGCAAGAAGTAGAACAGCTTGATTCCGATCAAATAAAAGGAGAATTTGTTTCTGTAGGTTCTTTAGAAGAAGTAACTACTGCCGGAAACTGGCCACCTTCATACGATAAGAAAAGTGAACAAAAAGAACAATAATCTTTCTTTGAATACCATAAAGGAAAATAAATTATCCATTCAATTTAATTTGGATGGATTTTCTTTTTCTATTTATAATACTGCATCTAAAAAAGATGTATATTTCTGTGAGCACGACTTTGAAACCGCAAAAACAACTCCAGAAAACCTTTTATTAAAAATTGAGGAAATTTTCAAAACTGATATTCAGTTACAAAGTGACTTTATAAGCATTACCGTAATTCACCAAAACAGCCTTGCTGCTTTAGTACCAAATCGCTTTTTTAATAAGAACAAGCTGGCTTCTTATTTGGACTTTAATGTCAAAACGTTCAGTACAGATTTTATAACTTTTGATACGTTAGAATCCTTAGATTCCAAAAATATTTATATTCCTTACGTGAATATCAACAACTACTTGTTCCAAAATTTTGGAGCTTTTGAATACAAGCATCACCATACGGTTTTAATTGAAAAACTCTTAAAAAGAAATAAGAGCACCGCCAAGACCATGTATGTAAATGTCTCTAAATCTACCTTAGATATTGTAGTGCTAGAAAGTGACCAACTATTACTTTGCAATACCTTCTCTTACACTTCTAAGGAAGACTTTGTGTATTACCTCTTATTTGTAGCAGAACAGCTACAATTAGATGTTCTGGAGTTTCCTTTATATTTTACAGGGAAAATTACATTGGAGACCGCGCTTTACAAAAGCAGCTATCAATACATAAAAAATGTGTATTTTTTAGAAAGTACTAATTCTATTTTTAGTGCATTTAAAATACCTTCACACGCTAACTTTATACTACTAGGCTCATGAGAATTATCTCTGGAAAATTAAAATCAAGACGTTTATCTGCTCCCAAAAATCTACCGGTGCGACCTACCACAGATATGGCTAAAGAATCTTTGTTTAATATTTTAAACAATACTTATTTCTTTGATGGCATCTCCGTTATCGATTTATTTTCAGGCACAGGAAACATCAGCTATGAGTTTGCCTCTAGAGGAACCAAAACGATCTATGCCGTAGATGCACATTTTGGATGTATCAAATATATCAATGAAACATCGCAACAGCTGGACTTAGATATTTCTACTTTCAAAAGTGACGTGTACAAATTCTTAGAAAAAACAAATTTAAAAGCCGATGTCATATTCGCGGACCCTCCTTATGATTTTGAGGAAACACAGTTTGTGAAAATCGTAGACCTTGTTTTTGAAAGAGGGCTTTTAAAAGAAGACGGAGTGCTCATTGTAGAACATTCCAAACATACAGATTTGTCTACGCATGAAAAACACATCTATGACAAACGCTATGGAGGTAATGTATTTAGTTTCTTTGAAAATAGCCCTACCGAAGATTAAGACGCTACTCTTGACAAACAACGGCCATCACTTATAGCAAAGAATTTACAATAGCTGCAATTGAGATATCTTCTGCTTCCGCTTTGTAATTCTTTACAACCCTGTGTGCTAAAATAGGAAGCGCTACCGCCCTTACATCTTCGATGTCTGGTGAATACTTGCCGTGAATGGCTGCGTGCGCCTTCGCCCCTAAAATAAGGCTCTGAGATGCTCTTGGACCTGCGCCCCAATCTAAATACTTTTGAACTATTTCGGGAGCAGTATCTGACTTTGGTCTTGTTTTACCCACCAATCGGACAGCATATTCAATAACATTATCTGCGATGGGAATTTTTCTAATTAATTGTTGAATGTCAAGAATCTCTTGAGCCGAAAAAACGGAGTCTACCTGCTGATTTATTACTGATGTTGTGGTTTTCACTACCTGAACCTCTTCTTCAAAAGTTGGGTAGGCTAAATTAATAGAAAACATGAAACGATCTAGCTGGGCCTCTGGCAATGGGTAGGTGCCCTCTTGCTCAATTGGATTTTGAGTTGCTAAAACAAAAAACGGCAAATCTAATTTGTAATGATTTCCTGATACGGTTACAGAACGCTCTTGCATGGCCTCTAACAAAGCCGCTTGTGTTTTTGGAGGGGTCCTGTTTATTTCGTCTGCTAAAATAATATTGGAAAACAAGGGGCCTTTAATAAATTTAAACTGTCTGTTTTCATCTAAAATCTCACTCCCTAAAATATCTGATGGCATTAAATCCGGTGTAAATTGAATTCTTTTAAAATCCAAACCTAATGCCTCTGAAACCGTATTTACCAGCAAGGTTTTTGCCAAACCTGGAACTCCAATTAATAGGGAGTGCCCCCCGCAAAAAATAGATAATAACGTGAACTTAACCGCCTCTTTCTGACCGATTATCACTTTTCCTATCTCTCCTTTTAGAGTTTCATATGCAACTACTAAATCTTGAACCGCTTTGGTATCTGACATTAGTTCCTTGTTATCTTTTTCCAATTTTTATCAAAAGAACACGTTTTGTAATCTTCCCCTAATTTAATATAGGTGTCTTTAATTTTATCTTTAGACCACTTCTCGATCGTCTCTTCTTTCTTCTTCTTTAGTGCCAGTGATTGTACCTTTACATAGTCTTCTATCAAATCTGCTATGTGCGTATCTGTGCGATCTCTCATTAAAATGAATTTATACATTTTCTCTCCTCCTCTTGCTTCATCATAAAAAACATCTGTATATTCTCCCTTATCTAAATCATTCACTCTAGCATACATCGCAGGATCCATTCTTGTCAAATCAAATTTAGTATCTCCTGTGTATCCGTTGATAATAACACCTCCGTTATTCTTAGAATCTTTGTCATCTGAGTATTTTTTAACAGCCTCTTCAAAAGTAACTTTTCCTTCTTGGATATCTCTTTTTATTTCTTCTACTTTCAATCGTGTCTCTGACAACCTTGTTTCAGGAATCTCGGGCTGCAATAAAATATGAGAAACCGTCCTTGTATTTCCTTTTATTTTATGCAACTTGATAATGTGATATCCAAAAAGTGTTTTAAATGGCTTCGAAATTTCATCTTTCTCTAATGAAAAAGAAACTTCTTTGAACTCTTTTATAAAATTAGACTCCTTAGTAACCTCCATTAAGCCGTCATCTCTTGTAACTCCTGGATCTTTAGAATTAATAATTGCCTTCATTCTAAAACTAGCACCGTCTATTACTTCTTTTCTAATTTGTGTCAATTCTTGCAATACTCTTGCCTCTTCCGCTTCTGTAGGAACAGAATTTAAAACAATTTGGGCAAGCTCGATTTCTGCAGTAAATTCTGGCAGCTCACCATTCTCTTTTAAACCGTTAAAATACAACCGCACTTCTTCCGGAGTAACATCTACCTTTTCAGTAATTTTTAACTGTTCTTTTTCTACTAAAATATTGTCTTTTTGTACGTTGTACAATTCCCCTTTTAGGTCTTCTAAATCGTTAAAGCCATAAGCCGAAACAACCTTTTCCAAAGAACCGTATTCTTGCGTGAAAAATTGAATACTTCGATCAACTTTACTATTTACCTCTGCATCTGAAACGGTAACACTATCAATCACCGCATGATGAGAAAGCAACTTTTGCTGCATTAACTCTTCTAGCATTTCACAGTCTGTAATGGTAATCTTCCCCTCACTCCTAAGCTCTATCTCCTGCTTGAACTTTGCAATGTCTGAATCTAAGACGATGTTTTTACCGATTACAACAGCAACGCCGTCAATTTTAATTTTCTGGGCGTGTACCTGAAGGGTCGTCGCTATGAAAAAAACAGCGATTAAAAGGGTTTTAGTATACTTTGAAATTATTTTTTTTTGTGGCATCTTTTACTATTATTTTTTCAATCTCTCTTATTAATTCGATTTTACGTTTGTGTAAAATCATTTCTTTAATCGTTGGCATTACGTAGCTTAAAGGCGCAATGTCATTTCTATTTAAAACCTCTTTTATGGCCACCAAATATAGACCTAATGAATCTTGTTTTTGAATGAATTTTGATTTTTTTAACAGATTTTCTTTAGAAAAAGGTAATTTTAATAGGATCTGATCCAATTCTAACCAAACAGAGTCGTTTAATTGAAACATCTTAAAACTTAGTTGCTGTCTTTCTAAAGCTTCTGCAGCTTCTATTGCATCTGATTTAAACAAGGAAATAATCTCTTTTTCAACACTCTTTGATTGATTGAAGTATACATATTTAGATTTGACTAAAACCTCATTCAATTTAAAGTTCTCGTTATTTGCATAATAAAACTGCGCTATCTCCTCCTCCGCTATTACCGTATCAAGCTGCTGTTTTATCAGCTCTTCTTTATAATTATTTATCAGTAAGCTTTCTTTATAATCCTGAACAAGTTGATTAATATTTTTTAAAGATTCTGATGAGTTGTTGTTTATGGCTGCTTTCAGCAATAGTTTTTTTATCGCCCAATTCTGAACGAAACTCTTAATTAAAATCGTGCTATCTTTTGAGGAAATATTTTTTGGTAAAACGTATTTTAAATCTTTCTTGAACAGCTTTTCCGTATTAACAATGGCAACAATATTAGAGACACGGTCTTCTTTTTCTTGCACTTTAAAATAATCACAAGAAGTGAAAAGGGCTACTACAAAAAAGAAAAACAATCCTCTCATTATCTATTTCCGTAAAACTTGATTAATCTTTTTAATTGTTTTTTTCGAATCTTAACGTCACTCTTTCCTCGCAACTCAGAAATCCAATTCTTCTCTAAAAAAATTTGGTAGTCATTCATCACTTCCCCTTTTATATCTTTCAAGGTTTCCGCTTTGTACTTCCCTCTATTCTCTGCAAAGTAAGTTTTCAATGCCAAAGTATCTTTTGAAGACACATTCCATATTTTTTCTTGCATCAATTCAAATAATAACAACCCGTCTTCATATTCTTTTAGTGTGTGTGCATATGCTGGTTCTGTGTACACTAAATTCTCCTTATAATACGCAAGAATTTGTTCGTTTTTGAAATTGTCAAACAACATGTAAGTAGGCTTATTTCTTTTATTCTGCACATAGGAAACAAACGCTTCCTGCTTAATATCAGTGCCGTTAATACTAAAGAGAACCTTCTGCAAAGAATCCTTTGGAAGTGATCTAATATTTAGATCTTCTAAAATATCCTTTGCTACTTCATTGTCTATGATTGCATAGGCTGCTTTTAATTTATTTACGACTGCTGTTTCCGACATTTGCATTCTCGGACTTCTTTTTATTTTATCTGTAAGCTCTTCGCGCAGCTCAAGAAAGGGTTTTACGGGGTGCTTTGCTAAAAGCTTGACAATATGCCATCCAAAACGAGTTCTAAAAGGTTTTGAAACAGCACCTTCCTTTTGTAATGAAAACGCAGCATCTTCGAACGGCTTCACCATTCTTCCCGTACCAAATTTATTTAATTTTCCACCCTTCAACTTCGAACCTCCATCCTGCGAGTAGGTAGCTGCTAACTTCTCAAAAGCTTCATTTTCTTGAATTTTAGTATACACCTCATCGATCTTAGATTTTCCTACTGCAGTCGTATCCGTAATTAAAATATGTGCCACTTCAAGAGCTCCTTTGGAAGCTCTGAGCGCATCTACTTTTAAAATATGATATCCAAATTGAGTTCTAAAAGGCTTTGATACAGCACCAACTTTTGTTCTGTATGCGGCATCTTCAAAAGAAGAAACCATTTTAAAGGCATTAAAATACCCCAAATTTCCATTGTTCCCTTTTCTACCAGACCTTGGATCATCTCGCGCCGATTTATCTTCTGATGTCTCCGCTGCAACTTTTTCAAAATCTTCTCCATTTAAAATTCTATCGCGAATGGCTGCAATATTAGTATAGGCAATTAGCGTGTCTTTGGGAGCTGCGTCCTTTGGAGCTCTGACTAATATATGTTTCGCTTTGACCTCGTTTTTTGTTCTGAAATAAATTTCTTTCACCAAATCTGCGATAAACGTAGTGTCTTGCAAATAGGGCGCCATTAACTGCTCTCTATACATCGCTATCTCCTTTTTATAAGAAGGTAATGTGTCAAATTTTAACTGATATGCTTGCGCTACTTTTAACTTATAATTGATATAAAGCGTTAAGTTATTTTCCACGCTTTTTGCTTCCTCACTGTCTATGGCATCTAAATTTTTTTCATAAATACGCTTAAAGTCTGCCACCGTTGTTACTTCCTTGTTAATGGTAACTAAGGTTTTTTTATTTTGTGAGGAGACACCTAAGGCCACTAGTAACATACATATTGATACAACTCTTCTCTTCATAAC
>DPRC01000178.1:4047-5941 GCA_003537695.1 Polaribacter sp. | reverse complement strand
ACGATTACCTCGTTTGCACTTTTTAAATTTACGAGTATTGATACACTAACATATTTACCCGTTTTTGACTTTTTCTTGGTGATTACTGCACCTAAATTATTGAAAATGCTTTCAACTTCTGCCACTTGGTTTTCAGTTGTTGGTACAATAAATTTATAGAGGTAATCTGCAGGAAAATCTGTGGTATCAGCTAACTGAATTTTTAATTTATCGTAAAAATCGGCTTTATTACTCATAAAAACTGTTAAAATTTTTCTAAACTATTTGTGAAAATTGAGAAACAAAACTACATTAAAAATTAGTTTTATACAGAGAATCAATTATTTTTGTGAGATGCAACAAAAAATTGTTCTTATTGGGGGACCCGGAACCGGAAAAACAACGATTATTAATGAACTTGTAAAAGAAGGTTATTGCTGTATGACAGAAGTATCGCGTGCGGTTATTCTGAAAGCAAAAGCGGAAGGAATAGAACAACTTTTTTTAACAGAGCCTTTATTATTTAGTGAAATGCTGCTTGAAGGTAGAGAAAAGCAATACAAAAGTGCCGCAGCTCTGCAAACCAAGATTGTTTTCTTCGACCGAGGCATTCCAGACATCCATGCTTACTTAGACTACGTAAAGACAAAGTATCCACGCTACTTTGTTCAAAAAAGCAAGATGTATAAATATACTAAAATTTTCCATTTTGCGCCCTGGAAAG
Source organism: Polaribacter sp. (assembly GCA_003537695.1). Lineage (GTDB taxonomy): Bacteria > Bacteroidota > Bacteroidia > Flavobacteriales > Flavobacteriaceae > Polaribacter. The sequence continues at coordinate 5,238 of DPRC01000178.1, read as the reverse complement.
AAATTCACACAACCGATAACGAGCGCTATGAATCTTTTGAGGAAGCGGTAAAAATCGATGCATATTTAGTAGCAACCTATTCGGAATTAGGCTACCTTTTGGTTCAAGTTCCTTTTGGTTCTGTTGCGGAACGCACAACTTTTATTCTCAACGCTATTTCTCAAGAATGATAGATTCTCCTGAAAAAATATTAGAACAATATTGGGGATTCACTCAGTTTAGAAATCCACAAAAAGAAATTATTTCAAGCGTCTTAGAAAGCAAAGACACCATTGCTTTGCTGCCCACTGGAGGCGGAAAATCTATCTGTTTTCAAATCCCCACTTTACTAAAAGAGGGCGTCTGTATTGTCATCTCCCCATTGATTGCCTTAATGCAAGATCAAGTCAAAAATCTTAAAAAAAGGAATATAAAGGCACTTACCATTCCTTCTGGAAGTAATCAAAATGACATTATAACTTTATTCGATCAAGTTAAATTTGGAAAAGTGAAGTTCCTGTACCTCTCTCCGGAGCGCTTACAGGCACCTTTAATCCAACAAAAAATAAAAGAGTTAAATGTATGCTTGGTTGCAATAGATGAGGCGCATTGCATCTCCGAATGGGGGCACGATTTTAGGCCTTCCTATCGTACAATTCAAATTTTAAAAGAAACACTACCCACTGTTAATTTTATTGCCTTAACGGCTACCGCTAACAAAAGAGTGCTCGAAGATATTTCAAGAAATCTTGCAATGTCTAACCCTGTGTTGTTCCAAAAGTCTTTTTTTAGGGAAAATTTAGCATATCAAGTTTTTAAAATTGAAGACAAACTAAATCGATTAATTGAAATTTTCACTAAGACCAAAGTCCCCGCTATTGTCTACGTAAATTCAAGAAAAAAAACTGCGGAAATTGCTAATTTTTTAAATGCAAATAACTTTAAAAGCACCTTTTATCATGCTGGCTTATCTGTACTTGAGAAACAAACAGCCTTTGAGGATTGGATGTCTGAAAAGAAACCGATCATTGTAGCTACAAATGCTTTTGGAATGGGAATTGACAAACCTAATGTTGGTTTAGTCATTCACTACAACCTTCCTACGAGTATCGAAAACTATGTGCAGGAAGCAGGCAGAGCAGGTAGAAATGAAAAAAAGTCTTTTGCCGTCTTGTTCTACAATGAAAATGACCTTTTTCTTCAAAAACAACG
>DPRC01000178.1:0-3649 GCA_003537695.1 Polaribacter sp. | reverse complement strand
TTTAGAATTGCAAATGGGGAACTCTTAGACGAAGTCTTCTCCTTTAATTTTTTTGAATTTTGTGAAAAATATCATTTTCATCAACTAAAAACAGATGTTATCCTTAAGTTATTAGCCAACTATGGCATTGTAGCCTTAGAAAATAGTTTCAATAAAAAAGCTACTTTAATTGTTACAGGAAGCCCCTACTCCATCTTGCATTTCTCAAAAAATAACAGTGCTCTAAAAAACTTTGTGAACATTCTTTTAAGAACCTATGGAGGTCTTTTTGAAAATGAAATAAAAATAGATGAATTTTTTATTGCAAAAAAAGTGGGCATTACTGCTGCACAAGTTATTCGAAATTTAAAAATATTAGAAGCGCAAAACTTAGTGGAATACACACAAGTGAACAGCGACCTATCTTTAAGCTTTTTAGTTCCTCGAGAAGATGACAAAACGGTTAATCGATTTTCGAGAGAAATAAAACAATTTTTATCTTTAAAGAAAGAAAAAACAACAAACTTTATAAACTTCATAACCAATAATACACGTTGCAGAAGTGAACAGTTACTTTTCTATTTTGATGAGAAAACGATTAGAAAGTGTGGCATCTGTGATGTTTGTATTGCACACAAGAAAATACCTGCTAAAAATGTTGCCTCCCAAATAAAAGAGGTTTTAGAAAATAAAAAACAACTAACTTCTAACGAAATAAGTAGGCTTTTAAATATTTTTGAGAAAGACATTTTAATACATTTACAAATCTTACTAGAAGAAGATCAAATTATCATTAACAATCAGAATAAATTTCAACTTAAAGTATAACTATGAGAGATTTGCGTATCATTTTTATGGGCACTCCTGATTTTGCTGTCGCCATTTTAAAACATTTAATAGTAAATAAGTATCAGGTTGTTGGCGTTATTACTGCTCCAGACAAAGCTGCTGGTCGCGGAAGAAAAATAAATGAGTCTGCTGTTAAAAAATATGCAAGGTCTCAAGATCTGCACACCCTACAGCCCAGTAATTTAAAAGACCAAGATTTCCTTGCAACACTAAAAACATTAAATGCCAATCTACAGATCGTAGTGGCCTTTCGAATGTTACCTAAAGTTGTTTGGCAAATGCCTGAATTTGGTACTTTTAATTTACATGCGTCCTTATTGCCCGCATATAGAGGAGCCGCACCTATACATTGGGCTCTTATTAATGGAGAAACTACAACGGGTGTTACCACCTTCTTTATTGACGATAAAATTGATACTGGCGAAATTATTCTGCAAGAAGAAATTCCGATCCTTGCAAATGAGACAGTGGGAACGCTCCATGACAATTTAATGCAACTAGGAGCTACTTTGGTCTCTAAAACTATTGATTATATCGGCACAGGAGGTATAAAAACGGTAAAACAACCGGATTTAGAAGAGAAATCTGCTCCCAAATTAAACGTTGAGAACACCGCCATTAATTGGAATGCGCCTTTGGCTGTTGTTTACAATAAGATTCGTGGGTTGAACCCCTTTCCAGCAGCTTGGACTACTATTCAGAATAATGAAGAACGCATTACCGCTAAAATTTATGCTGTCAAAAAAGAAAGTGAAGTACATGCCTTTGCTAATGGGAAAATAATTGCAACTAAAAAAGAATTAAAAATTGCCGTTCCACAGGGGTATATTATCATAGAAGAAATTAAACTTTCTGGAAAGAAAAAAATGGACGCTAAAAGTCTCTTGAATGGTTATTCTTTTTCATCTGATGCAAAAATGTCCTAAAGCCACTATCGGCAAGGTTTTTAGGGTTTTTTAATTTTCGATGCTTGGTTTATTAACAATTGATACCGTGTTATTAACAAAAGAGGGCTTTTTAGGCCCCCACACTTGCGTGGCAACACAATCCTGTTATATTTGTTGAGCTATTAAGCGAACAATATAATTTTTAATTAATTTTTAAAACTAATTTATTATGAACAAATCAGATTTAATCGATGCAATGGCTGCTGATGCAGGAATTTCAAAAGTAGCAGCGAAAGCAGCTCTAGAGTCTTTTACAGGCAACATAACTTCTTCTTTACAGAAAAAAGAAAAAGTAGCATTAGTTGGTTTTGGAACTTTTTCTGTTTCTGAAAGAGCTGCAAGAAGTGGTAGAAACCCTCAAACAGGAGCTACAATTCAAATTGCTGCTAAAAATGTAGCAAAATTTAAAGCTGGAGCTGGACTAAGTGACGCTGTCAACTAAGATCAACAGATTCAAGCAATACAAAAACTCTCTCTTAAGAGGGTTTTTTTTTGTTTAAAATTTTCCCTATATTGAAACAAAAACAATGCTTAAAATATCCCCTAAAAAAGGAAGACTCCTGGTTGCAGAACCGGGCATATTAAATGATAGCTCCTTTAACAAGGCTATTATATTACTTACAGAGCACACCGAGAATAATTCTGTTGGATTTGTTCTAAACAAACCTCTAGATTACCATATAAATGATTTGCTACCCACCATTAATTGCACATTTAAAATCTATCAAGGAGGACCTGTAGAGCAAGATAATTTATACTTTTTACACCGAGTACCTCAATTACTGGATAAGAGCATCCCTGTTTCAAATGGTGTATACTGGGGAGGTGATTTTAAACAACTTACAAAACTATTGAACAAAAACGCCATAGATGCCTCTGAAATTCGTTTTTTCTTAGGATACTCTGGATGGGACAAACAACAGCTTGCGGATGAGTTAGAGGAGAACTCTTGGTTTGTTACAGAAAATGATTTTGACAATATACTCTCAAATGAAGAAAAAAACCTGTGGAAGGATAAGCTGCTGCAAAAAGGAGGGTCCTACAAGCTCTGGGCGAATGCTCCAGACGATTTTAATTTAAATTAAACCCCTGCAATCTGTAAAAATTTTAAATTTGCAAATAATTTATTTCCTATTTCAGTGTTGAACGACTTCTTTTTATATTTGGTAACTACTTGAATTCCCATAATAGCGTTTGTAATAAAAACTTCATCGGCTTTTTGAATTTCAAAGGGCGAAATAACCGTTTCTTCAATAGTAAAATCCTTGTTTTTGGTTATAATCTCTATGACTTTACTTCTTACAATACCTTTAATACATCCCTCAGTCAATGCTGGTGTTTTAATAACAGCCCCTTTTATAATAAAAATGTTTCCATTTGCAACTTCCACTACCCCTTTTCGCTCATTTACTAAAACGCAATTATCCAAGTCATTTTCATCGGCAAAAATACTTGCCAGTGTATTTAACATTCTATTATTTGTCTTAATTGTCGATAGTAAACCAGAATAATTATAAAAGTCCTTAAAGACATCTATTTCGTAGCTTTCTTTTGTATTGTATTGAACTGCTGAAGCCTCGATCAGGAAACTAATTTCATTGGTTTCTGGAGTGTACAAACCACCGTCTTTTCTAAACGCATTTAAACGCACCCTAAACGGACCGGTTTCCTCAATACTGCGAACAGTTCTCATAATTTCCTCTTCTAAAAACTCCAAGGTAAACTCCATCGGGATTTTCATACGCAACATTCTCATAGATGCCATGAGTCTAAAATAATGATCCTCCCAGAAAATAACTTTATTGTTTAAGATTTTAATCGTTTCAAAAATTCCATCTCCGTATTTAAACCCTCTGTTATCAGAAGTTAATTGT
>DPRC01000102.1:908-3443 GCA_003537695.1 Polaribacter sp. | reverse complement strand
TTTACTTCTTTAAATCATCAAACTTTTGCTTCATGGTTGCATTTCCATGTGATAATTTTTTAATCGTTAAATCTTCTGCTTTACTATTTGCCAAACGCAAATTATTTACTGAAGACAGAAGAGCATCTTTTGTTTTTTGTAGGTGCGACATTGTTTTATCAATCTCTTCGATAGCTGTTTTAAATTGTCGGCTAGCCAAGTCGTAATTTTTTGCAAAGCCTGTTTTAAAAATGGCAATTTTATCTTCAAAATTTGTGATGTCTACATTTTGACTTTTCATTAAATTTAATTCAGACTTGTATTGCATCGAGTTTAGGGCAGCATTTCGAAGTAAGGTGATGATTGGAATAAAAAATTGTGGACGCACCACATACATTTTTGGATATTTATAAGACACATCTACAATACCTGTATTATAGAATTCATTTTCTGACTCTAGTAAAGAGACCAGCACGGCATATTCACATCCTTTTTCTTTCCGGTCTTTATCTAGCTTGGCAAAAAAGTCTTCATTTCTTTTTTTAGTAGCGGTCTCGTCATTTTCATTTTTCATTTCAAACATGATAGAAAGTACCTCATTGCCGGCAGCATCGGCTTCCTTATAAATATAGTCTCCTTTAGTACCTCCTCTAGCATCGTTGTCTTTTTCAAAATAAGCATTCTGAAAACCAGTAGCTCTCAGCTTATTAAATTCAGTTTCACAATGGAGCTCTAGACTTTCTCCAATCATTTTGGTAGACAATTTCTGCTTATAATCTTTTAAACGCGCTATTTCTTCTTCTTTTAGTTTTAAAGCATCATCTCTAAAGGCCAAAGTATTTTTAAATTGTTCTTGCAAAGATTTTTCTGAAAGTGCGCTTGCAATTTCCTTGTTTTTCAGATCGTTAACCAATTGATTCCGCTCCTTTTCAATGGTATTAACGGCGCTAGAAACTGCAAGTTGCTGCTGCAACCCCGCTTGTTCAATCTTGGTTTCCATCGCTGTTATTGCGGTCTCTTTTTTTGCCAGTTCTTGGGTTAATTGAGTGGCATTTTCTGATTTTAATTGCAACAATTCAGTTGCTTTGTTCGCCAATTCTTGCTGAAAAACATTTTTTAGCTTCGCTTCTGCTAACTGTAGCGCATTTTCTTTTTCATTATCAGCTGTTTTTAAGCGAATATTCAATTCTTTATCAAACTGTTGGTCACGGACTTGCTTTAAGATGTCTGCAAATCCAGCCTTGTCAACTTTAAATGCTGTTTTACAATTGGGACAATTAATTTCGTTCATAGCGATGTAGTATTATAACAGCTAAATATAATACAATTATAGAGATACAAATAGCGATCTCGTTTTTATAATTGGCAAATTAAAGGAGGTTTTTTTGAATAGCTGTTGCTGGGAGTAGCGGGTTGTTATTTTTATTTTTTTGGAATGAATAATTCATTATTTTTGGGGAAATACATTGCGTTGTTTAAACTAATTTTTATGAGATTGAAGTCAAAATACCTCACCATACAATTCCTATTCTTTTCTTTTGTAATTTTTGCTCAAGTACCAAGCGGATACTATGCGCTGGCTGAAAACTTAGCAACTGAAAACTTAAAAGAGGCGCTGCACGAAACTATAAGAAATCATGTACAATTCTCCTATACAAGTTCAAATACAGATGTATGGGACATTTTAAAAGAAACGGACAGAGACCCGAACAACGCAGACAATGTGATTCTTATCTATTCTGGAATTTCTGTAAATGCTGCTCAAGAATACAACAGTGCAAATGGTTGGACAAGAGAACATGTTTGGGCGAAGTCACGTGGAGATTTTGGGACCGCTATTGGTGCGGGAACAGATGCACATGCGCTAAGACCTTTAGACAATACAACCAATAGTAAAAGAAGTAATAGAGCCTTTAATAATTGCACGGATTGCGAGGCGATAACAGACAAATGGGGCAATACAACGGGTTCTTATAAAGATAGTAACGAATGGTCTTTTGAACCACGAGATGCGGTAAAAGGAGACGTAGCAAGAATGTTGTTTTATATGGCAGTGCGCTATGAGGGTTTTGCAGGAGATCCTGATTTAGAGCTAACGGAAAATATCTTTTCAAATACAGACAAAACTCCGGTGCATGGTGTATTGTCTACTTTATTAGAATGGCACAGAACAGATCCTGTAGATGCTTGGGAAGAGAATAGAAATAACATTATTTACAATTCATTTCAAGGGAATAGAAATCCATTTATAGATTTTCCGGACTTGGCAGAACATCTTTGGGGAACCGCAATAGGCGCTAGCTGGACACCCCAGTCCTTGGGTACTCAGAAGTACAAAGCCCGTTCGGTAAGCATTTATCCAAATCCAGCGAGTACGGTGATCTATGTCAAAGGTCTTGCATATGCAGCTTCAAAAATTAAAATTTACACCATGACAGGAAGACTAGTATCTACTGTTAATTACCGTGAATTAGAGGCAGTGCAGCAGTTGGATATTTCTAAATTAGCCACGGGTATTTATTTTATTAAAATTGACAGTGCTGTAGCAAAGCTTAT
>DPRC01000102.1:0-476 GCA_003537695.1 Polaribacter sp. | reverse complement strand
ATGGTTCTAGAGACTTTTAAAATTCGATCGTAGGCTCTTGCAGAAAGATTCAGTTTTTCCATGGCTGTTTTTAAGAGTATTTTACTTTCATTAGAGAGTTTGCAGAATTCTCGAAGTTGTTTTACATTCATTTGCGCATTGTAATGCACTTTTTCAAAATTTTTAAAACGCGCTGATTGTAGCGCTCTTGCCGCTGTTACTCTGCTGCGGATTGTTACACTAGATGCTCCTCTTTTTTCTTCTGATAATTTTTCAAAAGGAACTGGAGTCACTTCAATATGCAGGTCTATACGGTCTAATAAGGGTCCAGAAATCTTACTCAAATACCGTTGCATTTCCTGAGGTGAGGAGGTTCTTGGAGCATTTGGATCGTTAAAAAAACCACTAGGACTTGGATTCATACTTGCCACAAGCATAAAGCTGCAGGGATAGCGAACCGTAAATTTAGCACGAGAGATGGTAATTTCTCTGTCTTC
>DPRC01000022.1:4447-4577 GCA_003537695.1 Polaribacter sp. | reverse complement strand
TACGGAATTGGAAGTAATTCCGCAGATTATTACCAATGATGCAGATGAGTTTCTTTTTGTTGCTAAGTATGTACGCGAATTAGGCTACAAAGAGTTGAACTGGAATCTCGGTTGTCCCTATCCAATGGTT
>DPRC01000022.1:2930-4314 GCA_003537695.1 Polaribacter sp. | reverse complement strand
TACCTATCCTTTAAAAAACATTGCCATTCATGCCAGAATTGGGAAGCAATTGTATAAAGGTGGAACGGATTTAGAGGCGTTTCAAAAATGTTTAGACAATAGCAAACATAAAATGTATTACAATGGTGACATTACTTCTGTTGCTGCTTTTCATAAACTACAGCAACGGTTTCCAAGCATAGATCATTGGATGATTGGAAGAGGCCTCATTGCTGATCCTTTTTTACCGAGTNNCTCGGTTGTCCCTATCCAATGGTTACCAAACGCGGCATGGGTTCTGGCTTAATTAGCGATGCAGAAAAAATAAATAATATTCTCCATAAAGTGCACAACGAATCTGATATTCTGGTTTCTATGAAAATGCGCATGGGCTATGAAAACCCTGAAGAAATACTAGGCGTTTTGCCTATTTTAGATACCTATCCTTTAAAAAACATTGCTATTCATGCCAGAATTGGGAAGCAATTGTATAAAGGTGGAACGGATTTAGAAGCGTTTCAAAAATGTTTAAACAATAGCAAACATAAAATGTATTATAATGGTGACATTACTTCTGTTGCTGCTTTTCATAAACTACAGCAACGGTTTCCAAGCATAGATCATTGGATGATTGGAAGAGGTCTAATTGCTGATCCTTTTTTACCGAGTATGATAAAAGCAGATATCTCCGAGTATCCTAAAAATAGGTTTGATATCTTCAATGAATTTCACGATCGTATATATCAAGAATATGACGCTGCACTCTCTGGACCCACGCCTATAAAGATGAAAATGTTAGGGTTCTGGGAATTTTTCTCTCAAAGTTTTGCCAATCCACAGAAAACCTATAAAAAAATTAAAAAAGCCAACAGTCCAAAAAATTACGGAATTGCAGTACGTGAGATTTTTAAAGAAGCAAAAAATAGCTAATTTACTTCAACTTAAATTGCATTTCTACCGGCAAATGGTCTGATACTTGTTCAAATTGATGCAGCACACTCCCCGTAATATATTCAATAGAATTCTTTGTGTAAAAAATATAATCAATCCTTTTGTGCGGATCTTTCGTATCAAATGTATTGTCAATAGCATTGGGAATAAAAGCAGCATTCCCAACGGTTGGCATGGCAAATAATCTCTGAATCGCGGCTGATTTGTCACGCGCTCTAGAATTAAAATCGCCTAATAAAATTGTTGGGTACTTCCTTTTATATAGCTGGAATAGTTTTAAAATCTGGCTAAATTGCTGCACCCTTGTCTCTTTATCAAATGCTTCTAAATGCACACTTATCAATACAACTTCTTGACCATTTAAAACAACCTTTACTACCTGCGCTAAGCGGTCTAAATAAAAAGCATCTCTATAAAATGCTGCGTTTTCTACACGATCTAAAACAATTCTTTG
>DPRC01000022.1:982-2516 GCA_003537695.1 Polaribacter sp. | reverse complement strand
GGAAAAGGAACATATTTTTCATCCCAATTAATAGCTTCAAAAACATAGTTATACCCCAGTTTTGAAATTTCATTTTGTTGGTCTACGTGATAAGAGCGTGCAGCGTTAAAATCAATCTCTTGGAGGGCAATGATGTCTGGGTTTACTACTTTTAATTCCCTTAAAACCTTTTGTAAGTTCGTGTCAAAGAGCGATTTGGGCTTTGCCAAGGGCCGGTTATTGGTCATGCCACTTAAATAACCAATATTGAATGTAACAATGCTAAAAACAGAATCGCACTCCACTTCTGTAGGATATTGATTTGTCATCAGTTTTGAATACGCTTTCGCATCCATGGTTGGAGAAGAGGCCCAGAAAAACCAAAAGAGGACAACACATGCCAAGCCTAAAAAAAAATAAAAAGTAATTTTTAAACTCTTTTTCATTAAGGTTCAATAGTATTTTCTTTTTTAAAGTCTGCTAAAATAGTGGCAATTACCGCATCTGTTCGCTTCGCATCAATGTCATACTTTAAACTCAAGCCTTTCTTTTCAGGAAACTGCTCTATTGTAACCGTAGTTGATGGAAAAGCAAAATCTACCCCTAATTCTTTTGCTAACTTTACAATCGCCATGTGCAATCGGTGCTTCGAAGATTGCTCAATACCCCAAGCCAAACTCTTAAAATACACATTAACCATTATTAGTAAAGCAGAGTCTCCAAAACCTGTAAACTCTACATTAAATGAATCTGAACGCGTTTCTGGATGTGCAATGATTAGTGCTCTAACGCCTTTTACAAAAGCCTCAATTAATTCCGGTGGTGTATCATACCGCAAGCCTAAATTGGTGTTGTAGCGTCTAAATAAACGCAAGCCTTTGTTATTGATAATAATTTCTGACAACTTACTGTTTGGTATTTGGTACACAGAGGTATCTGCAGCCCGCACACTTGTTGACCTAAAACCAACTTTCTCTACGGTACCTACCACCTCTCCTGCTTCAATCCAATCTTCAATATGAAAAGGCTTATCGAGAAAAATCATGATGGTTCCAATCAAATTTTTCACGGTATCTTGGGATGCTAAAGCCACAGCCAAACCACCAATTGTTGCACCTGCCAACATTGTGGTAGCATCTACACCAAAAAGTATTAACAATTGAAACACTCCAATTACAATAACAAGTCCTGTAAAAAAACTATCTAAAATAGGAACCAACTGATCGTCTAATCTTCCATGTGATTTTTCTGCGAAAATGCCATAGATATACATAACCACCTGCACTAACTTTAAGAATACATAAATCCAAAAGATTGTTTCGGCAATATTTAAACCTAATAAAACCCAGTGATTAACATCCAACCCAAACTGCAGGGACGGAAAAACTTTCGCTAGAAAAGCTACCGTTACCAATAAACTAATGGGATGCGCCAATTTTTTAAGAACTTCATTTATTTCTAAATTGGTGTTTTTTGTAATTCTCTGTTGCATTCTGCGTAAGATGAAAAAGGCAAGTCTTTTCATTAGTAAAAAAAGCACGTATGCTAAAACGAG
>DPRC01000022.1:0-541 GCA_003537695.1 Polaribacter sp. | reverse complement strand
TATAAACCTTCTATTTTTGAAACAGTTTCCGCAGAATAATACCAGCTTCCTTCTATTTTCTCTACATAAATTTGAGGCATCCTTTGTGGAAATAATACGTATCTAGAATACGACGTATACCCAATAGAGTCTTTATAATTCGGATTTGTAGGAATCCTGTTTACGTCTACATACAGGCCTTTACCGTCTAATACTTGTTTTATCTTGATGGCTTTGTTAATTGCATTCTCTTCAGAGAGCCCTAAAATTGTTTTTGCTGCTTTTTCTGGTTCAAAAGAGTCCGATTGTAAAAAATACAAATGGGTATACACCGTTGCATGGGGATTGCTAATGTCTACACGGATTGTGTCTTGAGCCACTGTAAATACTGGAAATACTAAAAGGAACCACAGAAATATTTTCATCTTTTCGTCATTAAATGGGTGAAACTAAAAACAAATTTAAACCTTTTCAATTTTCTAATGTCAAAGAAGCGTAAATAAAACAAACCAATCCATACGGAAGCGTTTGAATGTTCTTATCGTTTTAGCCATTGCCATGA
>DPRC01000063.1:6523-9003 GCA_003537695.1 Polaribacter sp. | reverse complement strand
TTTAAAAAGTAGGTGTTGCGCTACAATACATCTTGTTTTTAAAAATGATTTTTTTTCTAAGCACTGCCGGACTTAAAAAACTATATTCGCGCCATGTGGATATATTTAGGCTTATTAGCAGCATTCTTTCTAGGATTACATAACTTATGTAAAAAACATGCCGTTCAGGGAAATGAAGTTTTTCCGGTACTTTTAGGAACGGTAACCTCGGGCTTTCTATTGCTTATCCCGTTTTTTATAAGCTCCCTCTTTTTTTCTGAATATACCCAAAAAATAGGGTTTTATATTACCCCAATTCCTTGGGAAACGCATGGCTATATAATGATAAAGTCGGTCATAATGACCGCTTCCTGGGTTTTAGCATACCAAGCATTGAAACACTTACCCATTACGATTGTAGTTCCAATTCGCTCTGCAGGCCCTTTTTTCACCTTAATAGGTGCCCTACTAATTTATAAAGAGCAACCCAGCTTTTTACAATGGATCGGTTTTTTTTTAATTATCTTCTCCGTACTCTTGTACTCCAAATTAGGCAAAAAGGAAGGCATCAATTTCAAACGAAATAAATGGATTTTCGCAATCATTGCGGCCACATTACTAGGTGCTTCCAGTGGTTTGTATGATAAATTTTTAATTCAACACCTGCTTCTGAATCCGCAGACCTTGCAATTTTGGTTCTGCTGGTACACCCTTCTTATTTTAATTGGGATCTTATCAATCAATTGGTTTCCATATGCAGCAAAACGCAATGCTTTTAAATTCCGATGGAGCATGATTGCTGTTGGGGTATTGCTGCAGGTTGCAGACTATTTTTATTTCAAAGCACTGCAAGACCCGGATGCCTTAATTATGCTATTGTCTGCGATTAAAAGAAGTCAGTTAATAATTGCTGTGTTGCTTGGCGGAATTTTGTTCAAAGAAAAAAATAAGCGCAAAAAATTAATTCCTTTAACCGGTATTCTATTGGGTATTTTTTTGATTTTATATGCAACCCATCTCTAAAAAAAATCGGTTCATTAAAAATAATTGTTTAACGGTATTTAATTTTCGTGAATCACTTTATACATTAAATGAATCCTTATCTTAGTACATTCATTAAATGAAACAGCACCTTTGGAGCAGATAAAAACATACATCGATCAAATTGCCAATATTTCTTCCTTAGATTGGGAATTTTTTAAATCGAAATTACAACGCCGTATACTTTCAAAGAAAACCGTATTTTTAAAAATAAATGAGATTGAAGCGCATATCTCTTTTATTGAATACGGTGTTGTGCGCCTTTTTATCCCAAAAGACAATCCGGAAAAGGAGATTACATTTGGCTTTAGTTTTAAAGATCAGTTTGTAAGTGCGTATGATTCCTTTCTAACTCAAAAACCTTCATTGTATCAATTACAAACATTAACAGAGACCAGTATTCTAAGCATTAGCTATACAGATTTACAAGAAGTATACAAGACAACGCAAATTGGAAATCTCATTGGAAGATTAACGGCAGAGCGTCTTTTTTTAATCAAATCTACACGAGAACAAAATCTATTAAACCTAACTGCTGAGGAACGTTATTTAAAATTATTTAAAGAACGTCCTGAGCTCTTGAAGATTATTCCTTTAAAATACATTAGCTCTTATATTGGAGTTACAGCCCAAGCTTTAAGTAGAATCAGAAAACGGATATAATCTTAGTTTTATTGATTTAGGTTCATTGTTTTACCAGCAATATCAAATTATCTTTGTAAAAAAAGATAATGGTGATCGTAATTTTTGTTTTGGTTCTTTGGTATGGAGGTTTGTTTTTTCAATCTTTCTTTTTGCACCGCTATGCAGCCCATCAAGTTTTCACAATGTCAAAAACAATGGAGCGTATCTCCTTTATTTTAACTTGGTTTTTCCAAGGCTCTAGCTATTTAAGTGCTTATGGGTATGGAATTATGCATCGAATGCACCATGCATATACGGACACCGAAAAAGATCCACACAGTCCGTCTCATGATCCTAATTTGTTTGCGATGATGTGGAAAACAAAAACAATTTATCAAGACATTAATGATCAAAACATTGCGGTAGACGCAAAGTTTACAAAAAATGTGCCTCAATGGAAAAGTTTTGATGCCTTCGCAAGCTCTCGCTTTTCTAGATTGCTTTGGATATCTTTCTATATCCTATTCTTCGCTTATTTTACAACGGCTTTGTGGCAATGGGCACTGTTGCCTGTAGCTTTACTAATGGCACCCATACACGGCGTAATTATCAATTGGTTTGCGCACATTTATGGCTATGTGAACTATAAAATGAGCAACACGAGTAAAAACTTATTTCCTTTTGATTTTTTAATGATGGGAGAAGGATATCATAACAACCACCACAAACACGCTAGTAGTGCAAATTTTGGTGTAAAATGGCATGAAATTGATGTCACCTATGTCATCATGAGACTGTTGCATGTTTTAGGTTGTATTCAACTAAAAGCGCTTCCT
>DPRC01000063.1:2278-6090 GCA_003537695.1 Polaribacter sp. | reverse complement strand
TCCTGTTTTTCTTTTTTGCGCCTTCAGAGTTGCTGCCTGTATTTTTTGTGGTAGCAATATAATTTGACAATATTTTATCAACAAGCTCTTCCTTTGTCAAATGATGGAAGATGGTTTTAATTTGAGATTTAAAAGCCTCCGAAACCGATTTGTTGACCTTGGTTTTAAAAATTTTATTAGCCCATATCAAGCCATTATTTTCTTCGATACTTTTCGCATCTGCTTTTTTAAACATTTCGAACCGAATGTCCAATGCTTTTTCAAAATCACCAATATCCTGCAATTCCTCTTGTTGAATAATAGTTAAAGACAAGCCACTTGCCCCTGCCCTTGCCGTTCTCCCACTTCGATGCACATAGGCATCATAGGTGTCCGGTAAGTGATAATTTACCACATACGAAAGCTCTTTTACGTCAATACCACGTGCAGCCAAATCTGTGGCAACCAAAATATCAAGATGTCCGTCTCTAAATTGACCCATGATTCGATCTCGAATTCCTTGTGTCAAACTACCATGTATGGCACCTGACGAAAACTTATTAATCGCAAGGTTTTTGGCAAGTTTATTCACTGCTGCTTTGGTCTTACAGAAAATAATTCCACGCTGCCCAGCCTTTGAATTTAAAAAATGTAACAAAACTTCTAATTTTTCAATGGGCGCAACCACCACATATTTGTGGTCAATACCTTGATGGCCTAAAGTATCCATATTGGCTTTAATATGCAGCACATGAGGCGCCATATAATTCTGTATGAGTTGCTTTAAAGTTCCTGGAAGCGTTGCAGTAAAAAGGAAAGTTCTTCTTGCTTTGGGAATTTCTTTAATGATATGGTCTAAACCTTCTTTTAGCGCAGTCACCATTTCGTCCGCTTCATCTAAAACAAAGTACTTTATTTTTTTTATATCAATCGCTTCGCGTTTTACTAAGTCTGCCAATCTTCCCGGTGTGGCTACAACTATGTGTGTTGCTTCTTTTAAGCGCTCTATCTGGGGTTTTATAGGAATTCCACCACAAATAGTGGCAATAGAAATTTCGGGGGCGTATTTTGCAAACGAAGTCAGATTCGCAGAAATTTGTTGTCCTAGTTCTCTTGTCGGAGCTAAAATTATTGCTTGAATATCATGGTTATTTACATCTATTAATTGCAATAGTGGCAATCCGAATGCAGCAGTTTTACCAGTTCCTGTTTTCGCCAATGCCACCACATCTTCTTTTTGATTTAGAACAATCGGAATTACCTTTTCTTGAATTTCTGTAGGCGTAGCAATTTTTAAATCGTTTAAACCTTCTTGCAATGCGGAGTTAATTCCTAAATCTGAAAACTGTATTGACATAAAATATATTTTTGGGAATGCGAATGAGGGGGTGTTTTTTGCAGCGGAGCTCTTTGTCGAATTTTGTTTCTAAAGAAACTGCTAAAACCTTAAATACAATATACTAAAAAAGCCCATCTTTATAGACGGGCTTTCTTTGAAAAAATATGAATTTATATTAGATAACTTTTACGTTAACTGCATTTAATCCTTTGTTTCCTTCTTGTAAGTCAAATTCAACTTGGTCACCTTCTCTGATTTCATCTACTAATCCAGAAATGTGTACGAAATGATCTTTATCAACTCCTTCTTCTGTAATAAATCCAAATCCTTTAGATTCATTGAAAAACTTTACTGTACCTTTACTCATCTTGTTATAATTTAATTTGTAATATTATTGTGCAAATATCGCACCTTTAGTTCAAATAAAGCACATAATTATAAAAAAATCACGCTTTTTTATTAAAATTTATTAAAAACCCGCGGTATCACTGGGAAATTAATGCTCCTTATACTCCGTAAATTCTTACTTTTTTCTTTTTTAAACGAGAATTATTTAACTTTTCCTCCAATTCAGAAGCTAAATTAGCCGGAACTGCAACAAAAGCACAGTCTTGTTTTAACTCTATATCCCCTAATTGATCCTTTGTTAAATTTCCTTGTTTTATAAACAAACCGGCAATATCTCCTTTTGATATTTTATCCTTTCTTCCCCCAGAAATAAATAAGGTTTCCCAAAATACTGGTTTTCTTTCTGCCTGCTTAGAAATATTCTCTAAATCCGCATGTTTGATAAAGTCTGGCAACCGTTCTTCTTTCCACTTTAAGACGTAGGCAGTCCCTTTTGCAGAAACTCTGGCCGTTCGCCCATTCCGGTGCGTAAATTCCTCCAGTTCTCTTGGAAGTTCATAATGAATGATATATTTCATTTCTGGGACATCAATTCCCCTTGCCGCCAAGTCTGTAGCAATTAAAATTTGATTGGTTCCATTTCTAAACTTTATCAAAGAACGTTCCCTGTCCTTTTGTTCCATTCCACCACTAAAACAACCATGCTTTATATTTTTACTTTCTAAAAAAGCACTTACATTATGAATGCTGTCTTTTAAATTACAAAAGATAATTCCTTGTTGATTTCCTAGGAAGTTTAGCAAGTGTAATAACGTATTTAACTTATTTTTTGCAGGAGATAATACTGTTTTTATGATTAATTTAGACGTCGTCGCTTTTAAATAATTAACGGTATTTGGCTGATCTAATCGAACAAAGTCAGGAATTTCAACGCCCTGTGTTGCCGAAGTTAAAATGCGTTTATTTAAGGAAATCAATTGATTGATCACCCCTCTCATTTCGTATTCGAAACCAACTTCTAAGGACTTGTCAAACTCATCTAAAATTAGTGTTTTGATATGGTCTGTTGAAAAGCGTTCATTTGCAAAGTGATCTGAAATCCTTCCGGGAGTCCCTATTAAAATTGCTGGCAGGTGTTTAAGTTCGATCTTATCTTTAGACATGGGCCTACCTCCGTACACCGCATTTACTTTATAACCAGAACCCATAGAGCGAATTACCTGCTCTATCTGAATTGCTAATTCTCTAGAAGGCACTAATATTAAAGCTTGTATTTCTTCAATGTTTGGATCTAAAAATTTTAATAATGGCAGCGCAAAAGCTAAGGTTTTCCCAGTTCCTGTTGGTGATAATAAAATGGTATTTACATTTTTATTAATCGTAGCAATCGCCTCCTCTTGCATTGGGTTCAACTGAGTAATTCCCAGTTTTTGTAATATTTCTTCTTGCCCTTTTATATGATTTGCCATTTCTTAACTTTTATCTTTTGTTGAATCGAACGGACAAAGATAGTTAGAGTTGGTTGGTATTGACTATAATTACGAAAAAGATTGTTAATTTTGTGTTTCGATACCTAAAATATACAAATGTTAAAACAAAAATTAAAAGAACATCATGTAATTCTTGCTTCTGGCTCTCCAAGAAGACAGCAATTTTTCAAAGACTTAGATATTGATTTTTCGATTCAACTTAAAACAATCGAAGAAAGATATCCAAAAGAATTAAAAGCAGCAGAAATTACCGACTTCCTTGCGGATTTAAAATCGAAAGCATTTACAAACTTACAACAGAAAGACTTGTTAATTACTTCGGACACCATTGTCTGGTTAGAAGGCACAGCCTTAGGGAAACCAAAGGACGCAAAAGAGGCTTTTGACATGTTAAAAAGACTCTCTGGAAAAAAACATGAGGTAATTACGTCTGTCTCTATTAAAAGTGCTTCTTTTCAAAAAATTATAAATGACAGTACCACCGTGAATTTTAAGGAACTTACGGATGAAGAAATTCACTATTATATCAACAATTACAAACCTTTTGACAAAGCTGGTGCCTATGGTATTCAAGAATGGATTGGTTTTATTGGAATTGAAAGTATTGAAGGAAGCTATTTTAACGTTGTAGGGTTGCCAGTTCACAAGTTATATGA
>DPRC01000063.1:0-1899 GCA_003537695.1 Polaribacter sp. | reverse complement strand
CTTATCGGTTAGATGTTAAAAAGTCTTACTTCTATTCTGTTTTTTGTTTCCCCAAAAAGAAATAAAAGATTATTTTTACGAAAACTTACAACACAACACTTTACAACTTTACAATGAAAAAATACACGTACACAGAAAAAAAAGATACCCGTTCAGGTTTCGGTGATGGTTTAACAGAGTTAGGAAGAACAAACCCAAACGTAGTTGCCTTATGTGCAGATTTAATTGGTTCTCTAAAGATGGATCAATTTATTAAAGAAAATCCAGAGCGGTTTTTCCAAATTGGGATTGCAGAAGCAAATATGATTGGAATCGCTGCGGGCTTAACAATCGGAGGTAAAATTCCGTTTACAGGAACTTTTGCTAATTTTTCAACCGGAAGAGTGTACGATCAAATTCGCCAATCTGTTGCTTATTCAGGGAAAAATGTAAAAATATGTGCTTCCCATGCAGGCGTTACCTTAGGAGAAGATGGTGCAACACACCAAATACTAGAAGACATTGGTTTGATGAAGATGTTGCCCGGAATGACTGTTATAAATACCTGCGACTATAATCAAACAAAAGCTGCAACCCTAGCGATTGCAGATTTTGAAGGACCTGTCTACTTGCGTTTTGGGAGGCCTAAAGTGCCGGTATTTATGCCTGCAGATGAAAAGTTTGAAATTGGAAAAGGAATTCAATTGACAACGGGTACGGATGTAACGATTGTTGCCACTGGACACTTGGTATGGGAATCTTTGCAAGCTGCTGAGCAATTAGAGGCAGACGGGATTTCTGTAGAAGTCATCAATATTCATACAATTAAGCCTCTAGACGAAGCTATAATTTTAAAATCTGTAGCAAAAACAGGATGCATCGTTACGGCTGAAGAGCATAATAAATTAGGCGGATTGGGAGAAAGTGTTGCAAGAACCTTAGCTTTAAATACACCAACTCCACAAGAGTTTGTAGCCACCAATGATACTTTTGGAGAATCTGGAACACCAGCGCAACTGATGGCCAAATATGGTTTGGATGCAGCTGCCGTTGTAAAAGCAGTGAAAAGAGTAATCGCTAGGAAATAAAATTAATTGTAAATAGAAAACTATGAAAAAGTCAATTTTAATCTGCTGCATCGCTATTGCATGCAGTCAATTTACCAGAGCCCAAGTAGGCTTTGGAGTAAAAGGAGGAGTAAACTATAACTCTGAAAGTATTAACAATGCAAGTGTGGATGTCTTCGAAGGCGCTGAGAGCAAAACGGGATATCACGCAGGTATTTGGCTGCGTTTTAAGGCTCCTATAATTGGTTTGTATATACGACCAGAGTTGGTATATACAAGCTTAAAGAGTGAAGTTCTTTACAAAGGAACCAATACCACTACATCTTATAATTTTCAAAAAATTGACATTCCCGTATTGTTAGGGAAAAAGTTTTTTGGTGTTGGCAATCTATTTATCGGTCCTTCTTTTCAATACATTCTCAGTTCAGATTTTAGCATAAACGATCTTTCTGATGTAGATGCAAAAGGATTTACTGTTGGATTGCAATTTGGAGGGGGTATCGAATTAGGAAAATTAGGAATTGATGTGCGTTGGGAAAGAGGTTTCAATGGCATTGAATCTAAATTCTTAGATGTATCTGCCGATACTACTGTTACATTTGACACCAGAATAGATCAAATTATTTTTGGTTTGTCTTACAGATTATAAAATAAAAAAGTTCAAAAAAAAAGGCTCTTGATTTCTCAAGAGCCTTTTTTTTATTTGTAGAAGCATCGCATACCTAGATGTCTCGGTTCAAATAGTCTGGCACTCCAGGCTGACTATTGTCATTAAAATCATTTTCTAAATCTCCGTCCTCGTTGGCATCTTCCTCTGAAGATGGTCTTCCGTCATTATCATGATCTGTAAATT
>DPRC01000110.1 GCA_003537695.1 Polaribacter sp. | reverse complement strand
GACATTTCTGATGCTTTATACTTAGGTATAAATGCTGCGTATGCAAATTCAGAAGATGCCGATGCTGGTTACCAAGGGGCTGCGCTATACTTACAAAATACCTTTTCTGATATGTTCTCTTTAGGATTCAGACCCGAGTTTTACACAGTGACTTCTGCAGGTGGAAATACAAGTCAATCTGCATACACATTCACAGGAAACACAAACCTTACAGCTGCACTAAAACTAATAACCGAAATAAGATATGATACCTCAGAGGAAATTGGTTCTTTTATCGGTGGTGAAAATAACGTAACAGGTTTAACAATAGCTGCAGTATACGCTTTCTAATAAAATTCTCTAACAAAAAGTGCGCAACAGGAGCCCGCAAAGACCCTGCTCTGTAAATACTCAAAAGAACTATTAATTAAAATAAATTCAGATGTATTTATTACGAACAAACACCCAAGATACCGCAGGAACAGTTGCAAGTTTAGAAGCGTATTAAATAATTTTGTTCGTTGCTGATAAAAGCACTCCATCAAAATATGAATTGAAATAAATTTTTCAGGATTGAAATTTTACTACTTAAAAAAAATAAACACGAATTAAACAAAGGTTAAAATGAAAAAAATAGAAGCGATTATCCGAAAATCAAAATATACTGCTGTAAAAGATGCACTGCACGAAGTGGGCGTCAGCTTTTTCTCATACTGGGACGTAACAGGTGTGGGTAATGAAAAAGAAGGACACGTATATCGTGGAGTTAGCTATAGTACAAGTGATATTCAAAGAAGGCACTTATCAATTGTTGTGAATGACGATTTTGAAGAGATTACCGTAAAAACGATTATTGAAGCCTCCTCAACAGGCCAAGTTGGTGATGGGAAAATTTTTGTAATTGACATCATAGATGCATACAGAATTAGAACCGGAGAAAAGGGAAACAGCACTTTAAACTAAACGAAACTTTAATACAACTTTATTATGGAATTATTAACAATTAACAATGTATGGATGATGATCTGTACAGCACTTGTTTTTTTTATGCACACGGGTTTTGCATTTTTAGAAATCGGACTTACAAGACAGAAGAATACTATCAATATTTTATTTAAAAATATCTTTATCATAACTGCGGGCTTACTGTTGTACTATATTGGTGGCTTTAACCTCATGTATCCTGGAGAATTTAATGGCTTTTTGGGATTTGCAGGTTTTGGAATCGATGCACCACTAGCAGCATCAGGAACATTAGATTTGGCCTATAACGGAGGGTATACCTATTGGACCGATTTCTTATTCCAAGGAATGTTTGCTGCTACAGCTGCGACCATCGTTTCTGGTGCAGTTGCCGAAAGAATGAAAATTGGAGCTTTTATGATTTTTACAATCCTCTATGTAGGTATTATTTATCCAATAGCAGGCTCTTGGAAATGGGGTGGCGGATTCTTAGATCAAATGGGGTTCTATGATTTTGCAGGTTCTACATTAGTGCATTCTGTTGGAGGTTGGGCTGCGTTAGTTGCTGTTTGGTTGCTAGGTCCTCGTATTGGAAAATTCAAAAACGGCATTGCACAAGCAATCCCTGGTCACAATATCCCGTTAGCGACTGCTGGAGTTTTAATTCTTTGGTTGGGTTGGTTTGGTTTTAATGGAGGCTCTGTTTTATCTGCAGATCCTGAATTAACTTCATTAACACTGGTAACTACTTGTTTGGCTGCTGCCGCTGGAGGAATTATTGCCGCTTCTGTTTCTCTTATCCGGTACAAAAATTTAGACCTGACCATGTTCTTAAATGGTATTTTAGGAGGTTTGGTTGGAATTACTGCAGGTGCAGATGTCATGACACCAGAAAGCGCCATTCTTATTGGAGCCATTGCTGGTGCTTTAATTGTGTTTGCAGTTTCTTTTATAGACGCAATCAAACTAGACGATCCTGTTGGAGCAATTGCAGTGCATTTAATTTGTGGTATTTGGGGAACTTTAGCCGTTGGAATCTTCTCTACAAACCCAGAACACACATTTCTAATTCAATTAACAGGTGTTGCTTGTTATGCTGCTTTTTGTATTCTTGCATCTTTCTTAATTATTTTTACACTCAAGAAAACTATCGGAATTAGAGTTTCTGAAAAAGAAGAATTAGAAGGTTTAGATGCACATGAACACGGAATGGATTCGTATCCAGATTTTCGTTTGAACGAGCATTAATTCCTAAAAAATAGCCCTATTTTTAACTGCAAGTCTAAAAAACTTGCAGGTTTTTCTGTTTATTATCATTTTCTCAATAAAAAAAGCTTTAATTATTATAACTGACATATTTATTATGAAATTTTGATTTCATCGTAAAACTTATATTTAAAACGTTAAAACGTTGATGTTTTCGCAATAAAAAATATAATTTAGCAGATATAACTCAAAAGAACATGGAGAAACAAGGTTTATATTTACCCGAATTTGAACACGAAAATTGTGGTGCAGGATTTATCTGTAATTTAAATGGAGAGAAAACAAATCAGATTATACATGACGCTTTAGAGATTTTAGTAAAGCTAGAACATAGAGGTGGTGTAAGTTCTGATGGAAAAACCGGAGACGGTGCGGGCATCTTAATAGACATTCCCCATGCATATTTTAAGCGTATTTGTGATTTTGAAATTCCAGCCCAAAGAGCCTATGCTGTTGGAATGGTCTTTCTCCCAAAAACAACAAATCAATATAATTTTTGTAAAACTACCTTCGAAAAAGAGCTTGTCGCGCAAGGACTTTCTATTTTAGGATGGAGGACAGTGCCTGTAGACTCCTCTCAATTAGGAGAAATCGCTTTGGCTTCAGAACCAAACATAGAACAACTCTTTATTGGTAAAACTATCGAAATTGACGAGGCTACTTTTAAAGCAAAACTATATGCTGCACGTAAGATCTCCGAACATACCATCCGTACATCTAAAACGTCTGAAAGCACTTATTTTTACATTCCAAGTTTATCAATTACCACAATTATCTACAAAGGGATTATCATGCCTGAAGATATTGGTCCCTATTATAAAGACTTACAAGAAATAGATTTAGTCACACGTCTGGCTTTAGTTCACCAGCGTTTTTCAACCAATACAATGCCCAC
>DPRC01000086.1:455-10117 GCA_003537695.1 Polaribacter sp. | reverse complement strand
GTATGAAATAGATATGCTAAAACCAACCAGATCATTGCTGATTTCTCTGCTACTTCATCACCATTCATTAAGATTTCAGAGGCTGCTTTGCTCATAAATAGAAAACCAAAAGCCATTATGATAACTCCAATAGCCATCTTAAATAAGGAAGACGATTCTTTTCCTTTATTTTTCCACTTGTGCCAGAAACTTCCAACAGCAGTTCCTAAAACAATAATAAAAAATGCATTGATAGATTGGAAGACAGCCGCAGGAATTTCATTTCCAATAAAAGGTAAAGAAAACGAGAGTACTCTGTTTGTTTTTTGTTCCGTGTAGAGACTCATTAAGCCACCAGCTTGTTCAAATGCACCCCAAAATACGATGATGATTAAAAAAGATAAGAACATCACCAACATTCTATCTTTTTCAACTTTATTTAAAGGCTTTTTTAAAAGATCTTTATTGGGGGAGTCCGAGTTTCCTATAAAATCACCAACTGTTCCTAAGTATTTTATACCATACATATATACTATTTGACCCAATGCCATTCCTATTCCAGCCAAACCAAAACCGTAATGCCAGCCATATTCAGCGGCAACAGCTCCTACGATTAGGGCACCCAAAAAAGCGCCTAAATTAATACCAATATAAAAAACATAGAATCCTTTATCTCTTCTGTCATCGCCTTGCTTGTACAAGCCTCCAACCATCGTAGAAATGTTTGGTTTTAGAAATCCAACACCAATCACAATAAAAATAAGTCCTGTAAAAAAGGCCCATTGCGCATCCACAGCTAAAATACTGTGTCCAATACAAAGTAAAATCCCCCCTAACATCACTGCTTTTTTCTGACCAATAAACTTATCTGCAATCCAGCCTCCAGGAATAGAGGTGAGGTATACAAACATGGTATAAGTACCATAAAAAGAAAGTGTTTCTCCATTAGACCAGCCAAAACCAGACTGTGGATCACCAAGAATAATAGGTGCCGCAAGATATAAGGTTAAAATAGCGCGCATTCCATAATAAGAGAAGCGTTCCCACATTTCAACAAAAAATAATACATACAAGCCTACGGGATGTCCAAAAAGCTCTTTTTCATGTGATTGTTTTACTAGGTCATTCATATTTTACTATTCTTTTATGTTAGTTGATATATTCGATTTATTGATTAAATGCAATGCTATAAAATTAGTCATTTTTGTATATAGGTTCAAGCGCATATTTTTTCCTTTATAAATTGAGTGCGTCCTGTCCGGAACAATAAACATATCAAATTGTTTGTTCGCTTTAATTAATGCGTTTATCATCCGATAGCTATTTTGTACATGTACATTATCATCTCCAGTACCATGCACTAATAAATAATTTCCTTTTAGTTTCTCTGCATAATTTATAGGGGAGTTTTCGTCATAACCTTCAGGGTTTTCCTGGGGAGTTCTTAAAAAACGTTCGGTATACACCGTATCATAAAAACGCCAAGAAGTTACCGGAGCAACGGCAATTGCGGTGGTAAATATATCACTTCCTTTTAAAAGGGCATTGGTACTCATATGTCCTCCAAAAGACCAACCCCAAATACCAATATGATTTTTATCAATATACCTGCGTTTTGATAGCTTTTTTGCGACGGCTATTTGATCTTCCGTTTCATATTTCACAAGATTTAAATACGTAGATTTCTTAAAATCACTTCCTTTAAAACCGGTTCCTCTTCCATCTACACAGGCGATAATCATTCCTTTCTGTGCTAACATATTGTGCCAGTAATCATTACTGTCATTCCATTTATTAGCCACTTTCTGCGAACCTGGTCCAGAATATTGAAATAACAGCAAAGGATATTTTTTATTAGCATCAAAATTTGCAGGCTTTACCATCCACATGTTTAATTCATTTCCATTGATGATGATCGTAGAAAATTCTTTTTTACTGATTTTGTATTCTGATAAATTTTCTTTCAGTGTTCTATTGTCTTTAATTATTTGCAGCATTTCTCCTTCAGCACTATATAAAGAGTAAATGGGTGGGATTTCCGAGGAGGCATGCGTGTTTATAAAGTAATGAAGGTTTCTGCTAAAAGAGGCAGTGTTCGTTCCTTTTGGATTGCTTAATAATTTTTTGTTATTACCATCTAAATCAATAGAATATACGCCTCTATTGATGCTCCCATTTTCTACAGATTGGTAGTAAACGGTTTTTTTCTTTTTATCATATCCGTAATAGTTGGTTACTTCCCATTTTCCATTAGTAATCTGATTGATTAATTTTCCTGAAAAATCATAGTGATAAATATGATTGTATCCGTCTTTTTCACTCGTCCAAATAAAGCTATTGTCATTTAAAAACGTGAGATTATCTGTAATGTTTAGATAGGCGGCATCGGTTTCATTTAGAAGGGTAGTAACTTTGTTTTTTACAACAGCTACTTTGTGCAATTTTAAATTGTTTTGGTGGCGATTGAGTGTTGTGGCAACTAGAATATTTGCGGCGTTAGACCATTTTATTCTTGGGATATATTCATAAGCACCCAAAGAAACTTTATTTGTTTTTTTAGAAGCACAGTTAAATACATGCAAGGTAACGCGCGCATTTTTTTCGCCTGCTTTGGGATATTTAAAAACCTGCTGTTGTGGATAATTGTTTTTTCCGACAAGGTCCATGGAGAAGGTGGGTACTTTACTTTCATTAAAACGTAAAAAGGCTAAATAGTTGCCGTTTTTACTCCATTCAAAAGCACGGACGAAAGCAAATTCTTCCTCATACACCCAGTCTGTAATTCCGTTTATAATGTGATTGGTTGTGCCGTCTTTTGTAACTTGAGTTACGGTATTCCCAGTGGTTAAATTTAAGATGAAAAGGTTATTCTTTTTAGCAAATGCTATTTTTTCGCCCTTGGGAGAAAAAGTAGGCTCTTGAATATCTTTTCCGATTAAATGCAGTTTTTTAGTGCGAACATTATAGTGATAAAAACTTCCTGTAAAAGAATGTCGGTATATTTTTTTAAAATTGGTACCTAAAATCACAGAAGATTCATCTGCATTAAAACGGTAGGATGAAAACCCTTCTAGGCCTTCTAAATCCCTACTGTTGACGATGGTTTCTGTTTTTTTTAAGGTTTTGTAACTGTATTTGTCTACCGTAGAATTTCCAGCACTGTCGGTGTTTAATAAAGAATAAAAATCGCCATTCATGGCATTTAGAGCATTCATTCTTTTCGTAGAAAAAGTGCCGTCCCAAATCTCCGTTAAGCTAATCTCTTTAGTTCCTGTGCTGTAATTAGGGGAGGTTGTAGTGTTTTCTTGACAGCGAATGAATAGGGTAATCGTTGCTAAAATGAGGAATTGTTTGATTAAGCGCATATATTTTAATAAAAGTTTGTCAAGTTTACGAAAATAATGCCGAAAAATGATTAAAACAACTTGGTATCTGAATATTTTATGAAGTGGATAATACTTGAACTAGTGTTGCTACTAAACTTGAATAAAATTATAGGTAGCAACAAAAAACTCGAGAAGCACAAAGGCTTGTCGAGTTTATCATTTATCACTGGTGTTTCTGGAGATTTATTTTTTTATATCAGTCTCTTGGCTCCCTACTATAAAAGGTGTTTTTCCGTCTGTAATAATGATTTTAGCATTGGTAGATTTTGAGAGTTCTCTAAAAGCTTCAATTGCCTTAATTCTGATGATTTCCTTTGTCAATCCCTCAGAAATAATAATTTGAGCATCTCTTTCTCCCTTGGCATTGATAATTTTTCTGTCCGCTTCTAATCTTTCTTGATCTAAAACAAATTCCATTCGCATCGCATCTTGCTCTGCTTGAAGCTTTCTTTCAATAGAGTTTGCCAAACCATTCGGCAATTGAATTCTTTTCATTAATACTGCAATTAAAACAACACCGTCTGCTTGCAACTCTAAATTAATTTTCATCTTTTTTAAGATTTCACTTTCGATATCGGCTCTCATACCGGAATGCATGTCTTTTGCAAAAAACTGTGCACAAACATCAGAAGCTGCAGATCTAAATACACTGGTAATTACATCTTCGTAATTTTGTCCTAAATTTTCTAAAACAGAGGCTACTTTGTTTGCCTGTAGGCGATATAAAATTGATATTTCAGAATTTACACTCAAGCCCTCTTTACTTGGCAAGCTTAAAACGAGTTTTATATTACTTGTTTTTGTAGATTCCTTAATTACTCTGCTAATGATTGGGTTGTAAAGTATTGTGCCTTGCACCTTAACTTCGGCAGCAAACTTTCCTAACGTTTGTTTGATTCCTACCTCTCCTGGTCTAATGACCGCACAACTCGCAAAAACGAGTACTAAAATTAAAATAGGGATGCTTAAATTTTTCATAATTTTATTGGGTTTAAATATTCTATTAAATGATGATAAATTTACGGCCAAAATCTTTTTTTCTACCGAATTTAGAATTAGACTTTTTTATGAATAATATCAATAAATATTATGATTCATAGACTATATATTATGGTATTTTTAAAACAATAAGGAATATGAATAGGTATTCTTCATGGAGTGTTTATTATTTTGAGGATTCTTAAAGTGTTGGTTAACTCTTGATTAAGACAAATAATAAAAAAGACTTTTTTAAGAATCTTTTAACTAATTTGTTAGATTCATCTATCTTTGTACAAGTTTACTTATAGAATACAATGACAAAGATGATATCGGGTTTTTCCAAATTAACAAAAGAGGAAAAAATAAATTGGTTGGTGGAAAATTATTTTGATAATAATTCAAATGCAATTAATACCATAAAGCAATATTGGCACGACGATAAAAAATTACAACAACTTCATGACGATTTTATAGAAAATACAGTTTCTAATTTCTATTTACCAATGGGAGTTGCACCTAATTTTTTAATAAACGGTAAGGAATATGCAGTCCCAATGGTTACCGAAGAGAGCTCTGTGGTAGCGGCAGCTTCCTTGGTTGCTAAATTTTGGAGTACCAAGGGAGGTTTTAAAACTACGGTTTTAGGAACCACAAAAATTGGGCAAGTACATTTTATGTTTGCTGGAGATACAGCAACTTTAGAGCGTTATTTTAAGGAAAAGAAGATCGCATTAGTTGCAGCAACAGCTTCCATTACTAAAAACATGGAAAAACGTGGTGGCGGAATTTTAGATATAAAATTAGTTGATAAAACTGCGGAGCTAGAAAATTACTACCAATTACACATTACTTTTGAAACGAAGGACTCTATGGGTGCGAATTTCATTAATTCTTGTTTAGAGGCAATTGCAGGAGAATTTAGGAATGATGCAATTGAAATTGTGATGAGTATTTTGTCTAATTACGTTCCGGAGTGTTTGGTAAGAGCAGAGGTGTCTTGTAAAATTGAAGAATTGGGGGTCCCAAATCCTCAAAAATTTGTAGAGAAATTTTATCAGGCAGTAAAAATAGCAGAAATTGAACCTTACAGAGCCGTAACTCACAACAAAGGAATTATGAATGGGGTAGATGCGGTAGTCATAGCAACGGGAAACGACTTTAGAGCTGTGGAGGCTGGAGTGCATGCATATGCTGCGCGTTCTGGGAAGTATACAAGTTTGTCTCATTGTGCAATTGATGACGGAGTTTTCAAATTCTGGTTAGACTTGCCGTTGGCATTGGGAACCGTTGGAGGCATCACGGCATTGCATCCTTTGGCAAAGTTGTCTTTAGAAATGTTACAGCAACCCTCTGCAAAAGAATTGATGCAAATTATTGCAACGGCAGGTTTGGCTCAAAACTTTGCTGCATTAAGAGCTTTAACAACCAGCGGTATTCAGCACGGTCATATGAAAATGCACCTGCAGAATATTTTAAATCAGCTAGGAGCATCGTTGCGTGAAAAGGAAAAAATAACAAGATTTTTTGAAGGGAAAACAGTTTCTCATGCAGCAGTAGTTTCTAAGTTTGAGGAAATTAATAAGAGATAATCAAAAAAACCTACGATCGTAAGATTTATAAATTAATGAACTATTACTCCAATGGAAAACTTTTATTAACCGGGGAATACCTGGTCCTTGACGGCGCAAAATCTTTGGCGTTGCCAACAAAATTTGGGCAAGATTTAGTCGTTGAAAAAATCAAAGAATCCCAATTAATTTGGGGTAGTTTTACACATTCTGGAGAATGCTGGTTTGAAGCGGTCTTCGATTTACCAAAATTACGTTTGGTAAATTGTACTTTTAAATCTAATAAAGAAGGAAGTGCAGAAGTGATTGCAGAAACGTTGCTGAGTATCTTACAAGAAGCGAAAAGAGCCAATCCAAATTTTCTAAATTCGGAACATGGATTTGTAGTGAAAACAAACCTCACGTTTCCTAGGAATTGGGGGTTGGGAAGTTCTTCTACGTTGATAAATTCGATTGCGAGTTGGGCAAAAGTAGATGCATTTCAATTACTCTGGAACTCCTTTAAGGGGAGTGGTTATGATATCGCTTGTGCGCAAAATAATACCCCCATATTTTACAAAATTAAAGAAGCAAAGCCGGTAGTAGAAAATGTGGTTTTCAATCCTAGTTTTAAAGAACAGTTGTTTTTTGTGCATTTGAATCACAAACAGGATTCTAAAGAAGGGATTGCAAAGTTTCGGGAAAGTGGTGTTTCTTTTCAGAAAGAAATAACCGATATTTCGGAAATTTCTGACGCATTTTTAAAGGCAACTTCAATGGTCGATTTCAATAAATTGATTGTAGAGCATGAGCAAATAATTAGCTCAATTATCAACATAAATCCTGTAAAAGAAAATTTATTTTCTGATTATTTTGGAGAAGTAAAAAGTTTGGGTGCTTGGGGCGGTGACTTTGTAATGGTGACGGGAAACGATGAAACGCCAGCGTATTTTAAGAAGAAAGGATTTGAGACTCTACTGCAGTACTCAGAAATGATTTTATAAACTTACAAGAGCACATAGGTTGCGAATGCTATGAGGTCTAAAATATAAAAAATGAATAAAATAGTAATTATTGGAGGTGGAGCAGCAGGATATTTTACGGCAATCAATGCAAAAGAAAAAAATCCTGAACTAGACATTACAATTCTTGAAAAAGGAAAAGATGTCTTGCAGAAAGTAAAGATTTCTGGCGGAGGTAGGTGCAATGTAACACACGCCTGTTTTGAGCCAAAAGAATTGGTGAAATTTTATCCAAGGGGAGAGAAAGAGTTGTTAGGTCCATTTCATCAATTTATGACTGGCGATACTTTTGAATGGTTTGATGATCGCGGGGTTCCTTTGAAAATTGAAGGCGACAATCGTGTTTTTCCCGAAGCCAATACCAGTCAGGCAATTGTAGCTTGTTTTCAGAAAGCAGTGGATGCCTTGGATATTAAAGTATTGACAAATCACGGGGTAAATTCCGTAAACCGTCAAGATGGAAAGTGGCTGTTGCACACAAAAGAACAGGTTTTTGAAGCTGATAAATTAGTAATTGCGGCAGGGAGTTCTAAGAAAGTTTGGGAGTTATGCGAAACCTTAGACCATGCTGTTATTGCGCCAGTACCCTCTTTGTTTACGTTCAATATCAATGATAAAAGATTGGTTGATTTGTTAGGGATTTCAGTTCCAAACGCAACGGTAACTATTGTAGGAACAAAACTAGAAGCATCTGGACCTTTATTAATTACACATTGGGGTATGAGTGGACCTGCAGTACTGAAGTTGTCTGCCTTTGGTGCACGAATTTTAGCGGATAAAAATTACCAATACAATGTGGAGGTAAATTGGTTGTCAAGACCAACAGATAAGGTGTTGAATGTCCTCTTAAACTTGAAAAAGAAAGAACCTCGCAAAACAGTTATTTTAAAATCTCCTTTTACAGAAGTTTCTAGAAGGTTGTGGGAGCGTTTTGTGTTGTTTTCAGATATTTCGAAAACGCAAAATTGGGCAGATTTAAATAGCAGTCAATTAGAGAAATTAGCAAATGAACTTACAAAAGGCAGATACAATGCAAATGGCAGAACTACTTTTAAGGAGGAGTTTGTAACTGCTGGTGGCGTAGATTTAAAAGAAATTAATTTCAAACGATTCGAAAGTAAAAAACACAAAGCACTCTTTTTTGTTGGTGAAGTTTTAAACATTGATGCAGTTACTGGTGGTTTTAACTTTCAGAATGCTTGGACCGGTGGCTACATTTGTGCAAAAGCTTTGGCAGAAGAAGGGTAAAATTTTAAGCAGACCCCTAAGAATGCATAGGATGAAAGATTTCAAATGAATGCAGCCTACTCTAGCTTTCATGCTGCTTATTTTAAAACTACAGCATCCAATAAAATTGATAAAAATAAAATTATGGCACTCACAGAATCAAACGATTTTACAATAGGAAAAAAAGCACCAGACTTTGCTCTAATAAATACCGTAGATAATAAGAGCTACTCTTTGACAACTGCAAAAGGTAAAAAAGGAACGGTACTTATGTTTATTTGTAATCATTGCCCATTTGTAATTCACGTAAATCCTGAATTGATAAAAATGGCAAATGAATACCAGGCAAAAGGGATTCATTTTATAGCCATCAGTTCTAATGAAATTGAGAAGTATCCGCAAGATGGTCCACAATTGATGAAGCAAGTTGCAGAAGATTTAAAGTATCCTTTTCCCTATTTGTTTGATGAAACGCAAGAAGTAGCAAAAGCATATGCTGCTGCGTGCACCCCAGATTTCTATGTTTTTGATGCCGATTTAAAAGCGGTGTATCACGGACAACTAGATGCTTCCAGACCAGGAAATGGGAAGCCAGTAACTGGAAAAGATATTCGAAATGCTTTAAACCATTTATTGGAAAATAAAGCGGCATTAGAGCATCAGAAGCCCAGTGTAGGTTGTGGAATTAAGTGGAAGTAATTGACAGTTTATAGGCTGCTCTAAATACAAGTAGTTGGAGACTCGATAGTAGGTGCTTGTTGTTTTTAAAACACACAAACAAACGAAATTATATTAGAAAAACTATCTTTGATTTTTAAGGGTTAATCTTTTAATAAAAGAAATATGAATACAGAAAATGCTCAAAAACAAGTAGACGATTGGATTAAAGCGCATGGTGTGCGCTATTTTAATGAACTTACAAACATGGCACAATTGACAGAGGAGGTTGGTGAAGTTGCCCGAATTATTGCCAGACGTTATGGTGAGCAAAGTGAAAAAGAGTCAGATAAAAATAAAGATTTAGGGGAAGAGTTGGCAGACGTATTATTTGTGGTGTTGTGTTTAGCAAATCAAACAGGTATTAATTTACAAGAGGCTTTTGATAAGAAGTTAGAGGTGAAGACAAAACGCGACCACGACCGCCATCATAACAATCAAAAATTAAAATAAATGAAGTTTTTAGAAAAAATAAAACAACCCCTTTTTTGGAATAACGTATCAAAAGTTGCCATTCCCTTTTTTATAATGGTGACCTTAATTTCATTGCTTATGAATAGCTGGGAAGCTATTTTTGCAGGAGACTTTGGCCGCGTACATGAAGTGAATTTTAGTGAAGGAAAATGGATAAACTTTTGGGGATTAAAGGTTTTTTTAAGTGCTTTTTATGGCATTTATGTTACCAATAAAAAAATGAAATAATAAAAAAAAAGCGACTGAGAAGTCGCTTTTTTTAGTTTAAAGTAGTTTGTTAATTTAACTGTATCAAATCAATATCACTTTCTTTCACTTGCTTGTTCAAT
>DPRC01000086.1:0-128 GCA_003537695.1 Polaribacter sp. | reverse complement strand
TCACTTGCTTGTTCAATTCAGAAACACCAGTTTTAAATAATGTATTTAGTTTTGCCAATTCCGCATTTATCTCTTTTGTAATGTCATTTTTAAAAGCTATTGCTTGCTGCGTAGGCGCATAGTTACCT
>DPRC01000119.1:6169-7002 GCA_003537695.1 Polaribacter sp. | reverse complement strand
TTCTTTCGGTTTACTGACTGCAATCACATTCGGTCAAAAAAAACAATTAAGAGTTGCAGAGAAAGCACTAAAAAAAAGTCAGTATTCAGTTGCATTGGACGCAGTGAACTCTGTAGAGGGCATGTTGGAGACCATGGATTCTAAATATAAGTCGAAATATTATTTTTTAAAGGCACAGGCGCTTTCGGGGGAAAATAAGTACGAAGCCGCATCCGATGCTTTTACTAGTCTTTTTGACTTTGAGATAGAAGATGGTTCAAGTAAATATAGCAAACAAGCGAAGCCAATGCTAAATAACTTGATACAAAAGGTTTCTAGTAAATCAATTGAACAGTACAACTCGAAGGATTATGCAGCTGCACAAGTAAATTTTTATTTAACGTACATATTGAGTCCAAAAGACACTAGTTTCTTGTACAATGCCGCAATTAGTGCCTCCTTGTCAAAAGAGTACGATGTTTCTTTGAAATTTTATAGAGAGTTAAAAGAGATTGGTTATACCGGAATTAACACACAGTATTTTGCGACAAACAAAGAAACTGGTGTCGAGGAAAATATGGGGTCAAAAATACAAAGAGATTTGATGGTGAAATCGGGAGGTTATACCGTTCCTATTGAAAAAGTATCTGCATCTAAACAGGCAGAAATTGTAAAAAATATTGGATATATTTTAGTAAATCAAGGAAAAACAGAAGAAGCGATTGTTGCATTACAGGAAGCAAGAAGAGCAAATCCAAAGGATGTGAATTTAATTTTAAATGAAGCACAATTGTATATCAAACTTGACCAGATGGATAAATTTGGACAGTTAATGCAAGAAGCAGTAAAATTAG
>DPRC01000119.1:3792-6085 GCA_003537695.1 Polaribacter sp. | reverse complement strand
TGATGGTGAAATCGGGAGGTTATATCGTTCCTATTGAAAAAGTATCTGAATCTAAACAGGCAGAAATTGTAAAAAATATTGGGTATATTTTAGTAAATCAAGGAAAAACAGAAGAAGCGATTGTTGCACTGCAGGAAGCAAGAAGAGCAAACCCAAAAGATGTGAATTTAATTCTAAATGAAGCACAATTGTATATCAAACTTGACCAGATGGATAAATTTGGACAGCTAATGCAAGAAGCAGTAAAATTAGACCCTACCAATCCAACCTTGTTTTTTAATTTAGGCGTAGTGAATGTAAATGAAGGTAAAATAGAGGAAGCTGTTGGGTATTATCAGAAAGCAATTGAATTAAACCCAGAATACGGAGATGCGTATATGAATTTAGCGATTGCCATGTTATCAAAGGAAAAGGAATTGGTAGAGGAAATGAATAATAATTTATCTAATTTCGATAAGTATGATGCTTTACAGGCAGAACAAAAAGAGTTGTACAAAGCTGCTTTGCCTTTTCTATTGAAAGCAGACAGCATTAAAAGATCGATAGATACTGTAAGGACTTTATTAAATATTTATGATACTCTGCGCATGGAGAAAGAGGCAGATATCTTGAGACCTATCTATAAAGAAATGAGGAGTTAATACTTCTTTATTCCATTGATATAAAAAAATCCAAAACTTAAAAGTTTTGGATTTTTTTTATAGTACTTTTTTAATGACCCTTAGTTTGTGGGTGTGTTTTTGAAGATCGGTATTAAAAATACCACTGTGGTCTAGAGTATCTATTCTTACTTTTCCATGTGCGTGAATAATATTATAGTCATTCAGCACAATACCAACGTGAATGATTTCACCAAACTCATCGTCAAAAAAAGCCAAATCTCCAGGCTCACTTTCCTCTATAAAACTCAATACTTCACCCTGTGTAGATTGTGCAATCGGGGTTCTTAATAGCTGATAGCCACACAATTTGTATACGATTTGTGTAAAACCAGCAGCATCGATTCCAAAGGGAGATTTTCCTCCCCATAAAAAGGGTGTATTTAAATACGTGAAGGCTGTTTTTAAGATTTCAGTTTTAGGCAGTACACCTTGAAAAACGGCACTGTCATATGCATATGTAGCATTTCCTAATTTCAATTTTCCCTCCTTAAAAAAAGGCAATTGTGCGCCCAATGCTATGGTGGTTAGTTCGCTTTTCTCATTGGTAACAAAGTCTAAAATTTCACCAGAATAGGTGGGGATTTCTAAACAAAGCGATGCGTAAAAATCAGCTGGAATTTCTACATATTGCTTGTTGTCTATATAGCCCTCAAAATGATCAAATGACAATCGGATTTTACTCCAGTTTTTTTGCTTTTCGATAATTTCAAAAGGCTCACCAAATAATAGTTGACTAATCATTTCAGAGGAGTCACATTCTTCAGCTCTTAGGGGAACAATACTTAGGTTACAAATGCCAAAAAGCATGGTTACAAATATTTATTAAAAAATTAAATTCTCTCAAGTATCATTGCACTCGCGCCACCACCACCATTACAGATTGCTGCAGCGCCAATTTTTGCATTATTTTGTTTCAAAATAGAGGTCAAAGCTATGACGATTCTAGCTCCAGAAACCCCTAAAGGATGCCCTAACGAGACGGCTCCACCGTTTACGTTTACGTTCTCATCGGTAATATTTAACAATTTCATATTTGCCAACCCTACCACGGAAAAAGCTTCATTCAATTCAAAGAAATCTACATCTGCCATTTCAATATTGGCTTTTGCCAATGCTTTTGGTAATGCTTTTGCGGGTGCCGTTGTAAACCATTCTGGTGCTTGCGCAGCATCTGCATAGCTTTTAATTTTAGCAAGCGGCTTCAGCTGCAATGCCGTTGCCTTTTCTAATGACATCAGCACTAAAGCAGCGCCACCATCGTTAATTGTAGAGGCATTGGCAGCAGTAACAGTTCCGTCTTTTGTAAACGCAGCTCTCAATGCTGGAATTTTCTCCATTTTCACATTTTTATATTCTTCGTCTTCCGAAAAAACAATCGGATCTCCGCGTCGCTGTGGTATTGTTACAGGCACAATTTCATCTGCATATTTTCCTGTACTCCAGGCTTTTGAAGAGCGCTCGTAAGATTGTATTGCGAATGCATCTTGGTCTTCTCTGGAAAACTTATATTTTGAAGCACAAGCATCTGCACAAACACCCATAGGTACTTGGTCATAGGCATCTACTAAGCCGTCTCTTTGCATGCCGTCTTCCAATGTGATGCCGCCAAACTTTGTGCCATTTCTAGCATG
>DPRC01000119.1:0-3404 GCA_003537695.1 Polaribacter sp. | reverse complement strand
GCAGTTCCAAGTGCAATGGTTTGGGCAGCCAACATAACGGCTTTCATACCAGAGGCACATACTTTATTTACTGTGGTGCAAGGAACTGTATCTGGGATGCCAGCAGCAATTGCTGCTTGTCTTGCCGGAGCTTGTCCTAAGCCAGCAGAGACTACATTTCCCATAAAAACTTCTTCTACCATTGCTGGTGCTATACCAATCTTTTCTAGCGCGCCTTTTATGGCGATGGCTCCTAATTTGGTTGCGGGGATTGTAGCTAAACTTCCCATAAAACTTCCGATCGGTGTTCTTGCAACAGCTACAATTACGACTTCTTTCATATGCTATTTTGAGTTTGTTTTTAGTTAAGAATGTAGGCTAAATTAATGTTTTTTAATCGATTTTTATCGGTTTGTTTCCGTTGAATTTCTAAGGGTCACTTTTTTGCAGTAAGTTTGTCATAACAAGATACTACCTATGAGCAACTTCGTAAATAAACTCTATCAAAAGAATACCATCATCTATAAAGTGATTTTATTTCTGGTTACCACGGTGGCTATTGTTTACTTGTTTCCTAAAGGAGGACAATTTAAGTATGATTTTAGCAACAGCCAATTATGGAAATACGACAACTTGTATGCTCCTTTCGATTTTGCTATCCAAAAATCTGCAGCAGAAATTAAGGCAGAGAAAGCACAAATAGTTGCCAATTCAAAACTGTATTTCACAGCAGACAATGCATTGGTTGTTGGTGTTAAAGATGCTTTTACAAAAAGAATAGCAGCTTTAATGCTCAATGATTCTTTAGCGCTTCAGGAAAAAAATATGTTTCAGGAAATTGGACTGCGTACCATAGAAAAGGTCTATGAATACGGTTTTTTAGAAGCCATTATTCAAGACAAGCTCTCCGATAAAGATGTGTTGGTGACTATTAGAAAGGAAAACGTAGTACAAGACATCCCTTTTAAGAACTTTTATACTTCAAGTGAAGTTTTAAAAATTATTACAGAGAATTTAGAGGTTGGTTTTGCCAATTATAGTAGAAATAAAATTTTTAATATCCTCTCGGAAGCTATCAAGCCAAATGTAAGTTATGATGCCGTTTTTACGGAGAAAGTAATTGAAAATGAGTATAAGAATATTTCTTACACCAAAGGGAAAGTTTCCTCTGGAGGACTTATAATTCTGAAAGGAGACATTGTAGAAGGAAAAAAATTGGCCATTTTAAACTCTTTAAAAAGCGAATCTGAGTCTAAGGTATGGACGGAGTCTAGCTACAATTGGATTATCTTAGGCTATAGTATTTTGGTGTCTTTAGCGCTGTTGATGCTTTTGCTATTCCTAAAGAAGTACCGCGTAGAAATTTATGAAAATAACAACAAGGTTACGTTTATATTTTTCAATGTTTTTTCCATGATTTTTATACAGACCTTGGTTATAAACTACAACTCAGATTATCTCTATGTGGTTCCTTTAAGTGTTCTTCCAATTGTTTTGAAGGCCTTTTTTGATGCCCGATTGGGTTTGTTTACCCATGTATTAACGGTCTTGCTTTTAGGGTATATTGTTCCAGATAGTTTCGAGTTTATATACCTGCATATTATTGCGGGGATTGTAACCATTCTTACCGTCTCAGAACTTTATAAGAGAGCCAATTTATTTATTTCTGTTGCCCAAATTACGGGTATTTATATGCTTACTTATTTGGCATTCTCTATTATCAAAGAAGGAAATGCAGCACAGATAAATCTGCAGTATTTTATATTGTTTGCATTGAACGGATTGCTCTCCTTTCTGTCTATTATTTTAATTTATATCTATGAAAAAGTATTCGGTTTAGTTTCTGATGTTACCTTGTTAGAGTTGTCAAATACAAATACCAAGTTGCTGCGAGAATTGAATGAGAAAGCACCAGGAACCTTCCAACACTCGATGCAAGTTGCAAATTTAGCAGAGGCGGCAGCCAATGAAATCGGTGCAAATTCCATGCTGGTAAGAACAGGAGCTTTGTATCACGATGTTGGTAAAATGGTCAATCCAATGTATTTCACAGAAAATCAAACAACCGGTGTAAATCCGCACCACGAGCTTTCTCCGAGAGACAGTGCCAAAATTATTACAGACCACGTAATCAAAGGGGTGGAGATTGCAAAAAAATACAAGCTACCAGATAGAATTATCGATTTTATTAGAACGCACCATGGAACCAGTACGACCTATTATTTTTTAATGAAGGAAAAAGAAATGAATCCGGATGCCGAGGTAGATATTAAAAAATTTCAATATCCTGGACCAAATCCATTTTCAAAAGAAACGGCTATACTAATGATGTGTGATGCTGCAGAAGCGGCCTCTAAGAGTTTAAAGATGCCTACTGCGCAATCCATCAGTGATTTAATAGATAAAATCATTGAAAAACAGATGGCAGACAATCAGTTTTTAAACTCAGATATTACCTTCAAAGAGATTGAAACTATTAAAAAAATAATTAAGAAGAAACTCCTAAATATGTACCACTTAAGAGTAGAATATCCGGAGTAGAAAATAAAGTAAAAAAAGCACAAAACATCTTGTTAAATTGTAAATGTAATATTACATTTGCACTCGCAATTTCAAAGAAGCGCGAAGAAGTTCATTAAAAGGAGAGGTGCCAGAGTGGTAATGGAGCAGATTGCTAATCTGTCGACGGGTGACTGTCGCCAGGGTTCGAGTCCCTGTCTCTCCGCAAAAGTTATGTAATTTGGGTGTTGGTTTTTTTTAGAATATCAAAAGAAATTAGCAAGATATTTAACACCTTCGGGGTGTAGCGTAGCCCGGTCATCGCGCCTCGTTTGGGACGAGGAGGTCGCAGGTTCGAATCCTGCCACCCCGACACAGTTGTACGTAGCAACTCTAAAACTACGGGCTCTTAGCTCAGCTGGATAGAGCACCTCCCTTCTAAGGAGGCGGTCGCAGGTTCGAATCCTGCAGGGCTCACTTAAAGCTTCACAGNNGTAATCCTTATCTGTCATATTAGGTTTTATGAGATTGGATACTTTAAGTTGCTCTAAGGTTAAGCCACTAATTAAAAACTGATATACCTCAGCTGCTAATAAGCTTCCAATTTCCAGACGCTTAGATATAGGGTAAGTATTTGGATATATTTCAGAATTAATCTTAGAACCGTTAAACAGTCGATACCGCTTATTGTTTTGATAAAATGTTATATAAACTCTACTTTCAGAATTAAATTTCACTCTTGGATACATTACTTTCATTTGGCACACTTTTGACATATTAAATAATTATTTAATTGTAAGTGACTGAATTGTAGGTATTTGAAGTGATAGAGCACCTCCCTTCTAAGGAGGCGGTCGCAGGTTCGAATCCTGCAGGGCTCACTTAAAGCTTCACAGAAATGTGAAGCTTTTTTGTTGTTCGAAACC
>DPRC01000049.1 GCA_003537695.1 Polaribacter sp. | reverse complement strand
TGTAGATGTAAACATAATAGACAATGTAATTACGGTTAAAGGAAAGTTAGGAGAATTATCTCAGACTATTTCAAACGGTATTACTGTAAAGATCGAAGATGGTATTATCACTTTAGATAGAACATCGGAAAGCAAAGACCATAAAGCACAACATGGTTTAATGAGAGCTTTAATCAATAATATGATTGAAGGTGTAAGTAAAGGTTGGACTAAAGATTTAGAATTGGTTGGTGTTGGTTATAGAGCATCTAATCAAGGACAGAAATTAGATTTGGCTTTAGGTTTCTCTCATAATATTGTTTTAGAATTGGCTCCAGAAGTTAAAATTGAAACAGTATCTGAGAAAGGGAAAAACCCAATCATTAAATTATCTTCATTTGACAAACAACTAGTTGGTCAAATTGCTGCAAAGATTCGTTCTTTCAGAGCTCCAGAGCCATATAAAGGTAAGGGTGTTAAGTTTGTTGGTGAAATATTAAGAAGAAAAGCAGGTAAATCTGCATAATATATAAGTATTATGGCATTATCAAAGCTACAAAGAAGAACTAGAATAAAGCGTAGAATCAGAAAAATTATATCTGGTACTGCTACAAAACCAAGATTATCGGTTTTTAGAAGTAACAAAGAAATTTACGCTCAAATAGTTGACGATGTAAATGGAGTAACATTAGCTTCAGCATCATCAAGAGATAAAGGAATAAAGGCAAGTTCTAAATTAGAAGCAGCAGCAGCAGTTGGTAAAGCAATCGCAGAAATAGCTACTAAAGCTGGATTAGAAAAAGTTGCTTTCGATAGAAATGGTTATTTATACCATGGTAGAGTTAAAGTATTAGCAGAGGCTGCAAGGGAATCTGGTTTAAAATTTTAAGAAATTATGCAAGGTTATAAAAACGTAGAAAGAGTGAAGCCAAGTGGGTTAGAGCTTGTAGATAAGTTAGTAGGTGTACAACGTGTTACAAAAGTGACGAAAGGTGGTAGAGCATTTGGTTTCTCTGCTATTGTAGTAGTTGGTGATGGTAATGGAGTTGTTGGACATGGATTAGGAAAGTCTAAGGATGTGGCATCAGCAATTGCGAAAGCAATAGAAGATGCAAAGAAAAATTTAGTGAGAATACCTATTTTAAACGGTACATTACCTCACGAGCAAAAAGGTAAATTTGGTGGAGCGAAAATCTTTATCAAACCTGCTTCTGCTGGTACGGGTGTAATTGCTGGTGGTGCAGTGCGTATGGTATTAGAGTCTGTTGGGGTACATGATGTATTATCTAAATCTCAGGGATCTTCTAATCCTCATAATGCGGTAAAGGCAACTTTTAATGCATTATTACAATTACGAAGTGCAACTTCAATTGCTAAACAAAGAGGAGTCTCTCTAGAACAAGTATTTAACGGATAAATCTAAGAACGATGGCAAGAATAAAAGTTACACAAGTAAAAAGTCAAATCGGGCGTCTTCAGAGTCAAAAGAGAACTTTAGAAGCATTAGGTTTACGTAAAATGCACCAAACAGTTGAACACGAGGCAACTCCTTCAATTGTAGGTATGGTAAATACAGTTAAACACTTAGTTTCTTTCGAAGAAATTAAATAAGATTTATAAAAACATGAGTTTACATAATTTAACACCGGCAGTAGGTTCCATCAAAAAAGGAAAAAGAATTGCAAGGGGTGAAGGATCTGGAAAAGGTGGTACCGCTACAAGAGGTCACAATGGACAGAAATCTCGTTCTGGTTATTCTAAAAAGATTGGTTTTGAAGGAGGACAAATGCCACTTCAAAGACGTGTACCAAAATTTGGTTTCACAAATATCAATCGTAAAGAGTATCAAGGTATCAATTTAGATAAGTTACAGTCTTTAGTTGATAGTGGAAAAATAACAGATACAGTAAATTTAGATATTCTAGTTGCTAATAGATTAGCTGGGAAGAACGACCTAGTTAAAATTTTAGGAAATGGAGAATTAAAAGCTAAATTAAATATTACTGTACATAAATATACAGCAACAGCAAAAGCCGCTATCGAAGCAGCTGGAGGTGATGTTGTTTCTTTATAAACAATACGTAAGGCATGAAGTTTATTAATACGTTAAAAGATATTTTCAAGATTGAAGAATTAAAGAACAAAATTCTTCTTACTATCGGTTTAATAGCGGTATACCGTTTTATGGCGGCTGTTCCATTACCTGGAATAGACCCATTACAGTTATCGGCGTTAAAAGAAAGTACTTCGGGAGGTCTTTTAGGATTATTGAATGCATTTACGGGAGGAGCATTTGCTAGGGCGTCAGTAATGGCTCTTGGTATTATGCCTTATATTTCTGCATCTATTGTTGTTCAGTTAATGGGAATTGCGGTTCCTTATTTACAAAAACTACAAAAAGATGGAGAAAGTGGAAGAAAAAAGATTACACAAATTACGAGATGGTTAACGATAATTATTACCTTGGTTCAGGCACCAGGGTATATTACAGCTATTAAAACTGGATTTAATTTACCACCTGAAGCTTTTTTAGTTAGTGGTATCACTTTCTGGATTTCGTCAATTATTATTTTAACTGCAGGTACAATTTTTGCGATGTGGTTAGGAGAGCGTATTACAGACAAGGGTATTGGTAATGGAATTTCTTTATTAATTACTGTGGGTATTATTGCTAATTTTCCATCGGCATTTTTGCAAGAATTTCTTTCGAAAACAGAGAATGCAGGTGCTGGGGGTTTAATGATGGTATTAATTGAAATTATCGTTTGGTTTGTTGTAATTTTACTGACTGTTCTATTGGTTACTGCTGTTCGCAAGATTGCAGTTCAATATGCAAGGAGAACGGTTGCAGGAAGTACACAAAATGTTGCAGGTTCAAGGGATTACATTCCATTGAAATTAAATGCGGCGGGTGTTATGCCAATTATTTTTGCTCAGGCTATTATGTTTGCACCTTTAGCTTTAGGTCAAAAGTATCCTAGTTTGGTAGGTTTAGCAGATCCTAATGGTTGGCAGTATAATGTTATTTTTGCATTGTTAATTATCATTTTTAGTTATTTCTACACAGCAATTACGATTCCT
>DPRC01000035.1:1098-3270 GCA_003537695.1 Polaribacter sp. | reverse complement strand
ACACCATATAGACTTGCATTCCTAGAAAGGATTTTCCAACGCTTTTAATAGACGGTCTCATTTTATAGATAAAAGTAGCAAATAGCATGAAAATGACAAGTCCTGCATGCACAAACCAATATCTAAAAAAAGGAAAATTTAAATAATTGTACTCGTCAGGGGTAATTAATGACTGCAAAGTTCCCGCAATGATTAAGAAGAAAAATACCTCATAAAATACAAAATTTTTGGTCACCGATAACAACGGAATAGTAAGCCCCAAGAAACTGCACAAGTGCAAGGGCAAATCCTCTTGGAAATTAAAATTTCCTTTGTATATTTTTACGAGGGTACCAAGAACAACAGTAAAAGCAATTGAAAAAGCAAAAATATTTCCAATGATACTTTGTGTGCGTTTATTTTGTTTTTTGGTAAATAAAATAAGAAAAGTACCAAAGCAGATACATAAAAAGACAACCCACAAATGTGGTAATGAAAAAGCACTAAAGTCACTATTTTCTTTTAAGAAGAAATCCATGCATATTAGAATATAGATGAAACATAATAAAACTCCTCAGAAATACTTTCAGGAGTTTCTTTTGCACAATATATTAAATTAATAGTAAATGGCAATTAAATAAGTCCTTGTATCGCAGAATTAAGCATTTCTTTTGCAAGCTAGCAAGGTGTTTTTGAGCAACATGGCAATGGTCATGGGGCCAACACCCCCAGGAACAGGAGTAATGAATTCAGATTTTTTAGCAACTTCTTCAAAGGCGACATCTCCCACCAATTTAAAACCACTTTTTTTAGAGGAGTCTGCTAAACGTGTAATTCCAACGTCTATGACCGTAACATTCTCTTTTACCATATCCGCTTTTAAAAATTCAGGAATTCCAATAGCAGCTATAATAATATCAGCCTGTAATGTAAGTGCTTTTAAGTTTTTTGTTCTGCTATGACACATGGTTACTGTAGCATTTCCAACTTTTCTCTTTTGTGATAATAAAATACTCATAGGGCTTCCAACAATATGACTTCTTCCTAAGACAACCACATGTTTTCCAGAAGTTTCTACCTGGTATCTTTCTAATAGTTCCAAAATTCCAAAGGGTGTTGCGGAGATAAAAGTAGGGAGATTCAATGCCATTTTACCAACGTTAGTAGGATGGAATCCATCCACATCTTTATTTGGATTTACGGCCATCAATACCTTTTGTTCGTCGATATGTTTTGGCAATGGAAGTTGCACGATAAAGCCATCAATCGTATTGTCAATATTTAAAATTGCAATTTCGTTCAGTAATTCGCTTTCTGAAATTTCTTCTGGTAAACGGACCAAAGTGGATTCAAAGCCTACACGTTCACAAGCTTTTACCTTTGCATTTACGTACGTAATGCTAGCACCATTATTTCCTACAATAATAGCAGCTAAGTGCGGTGTTTTTGTTCCTTTGTCTTTTAAGTGTCTGACTTCTATCGCAATTTCTGCTTTGATGTCGGAGGCTACCTTTTTTCCGTCTAGTAAAATCATTATATTTAGTGTTACATGTGTTGTTTTGTTTGCTGTAAAAGGAAAAAAGTTTTTTTTAAAGTCTATTTCATTCCTTGCATCATCTGCATCATCTTTTTA
Organism: Polaribacter sp.; assembly: GCA_003537695.1. Taxonomy (GTDB): domain Bacteria; phylum Bacteroidota; class Bacteroidia; order Flavobacteriales; family Flavobacteriaceae; genus Polaribacter. Next base: position 1,658 of record DPRC01000035.1, on the reverse strand, counting down.
CCACCACCACCTTGCATCATCTTCATCATTTTACTCATCTGATTGAATTGCTTCATCAATTGATTTATTTCTTGAATAGAAGTTCCAGAACCTTGGGCAATTCTCTTTTTCCTACTTGCATTGATACTGTTAGGCGTGGTTCTTTCTGATGGAGTCATCGAGTGGATTATAGCTTCGATGCCTTTAAAAGCGTCATCATCAATATCTACATCTTTCATTGCTTTTCCAGCACCAGGAATCATACCCATAAGGTCTTTCATACTCCCCATTTTTTTAATTTGCTGAATCTGCGTTAAGAAATCATCGAAACCAAATTGATTTTTAGCAATTTTCTTTTGTAATTTTCGAGCTTCTTCTTCATCATACTGGTCTTGTGCTCTTTCCACAAGTGAAATAACATCTCCCATTCCAAGAATTCGATCTGCCATTCTATCTGGATGAAAAATATCAATTGCATCCATTTTTTCTCCAGTACCAATAAACTTAATCGGTTTATTTACAACAGACTTGATAGATAAAGCAGCTCCACCTCGTGTATCACCGTCTAATTTTGTCAGTAC
>DPRC01000035.1:0-763 GCA_003537695.1 Polaribacter sp. | reverse complement strand
ACACCATCAAAATTTAAAATATCATTAAAAGCTTTCGCTGTATTTACGGCATCTTGTCCAGTCATTGCATCTACCACAAATAAAGTTTCTTGTGGTTGAATTGTTTTATGAATGTTAGAAATTTCCGTCATCATCTCTTCATCTACAGCCAAACGACCAGCAGTATCAATAATAACCACGTTTTTACCATTTGCTTTCGCGTACTTAACGGCATTTTTAGAAATTTCTACAGGATCATTATTGCCAACTTCAGCGTATACTTCTACATCAATTTGTGCTCCAACCACTTGTAATTGATTGATAGCAGCCGGTCTGTAAACATCACAACCCACCAAAAGTACTTCTTTAGATTTTTTTGTTTTTAAAAAATTTGCCAGTTTTCCAGAAAAAGTGGTTTTACCTGATCCTTGCAAACCAGACATTAGAATAATAGTTGGGGATCCTGCTAAATTAACACCAACGGTCTCTCCACCCATTAATAAAGTGAGCTCATCCTTAACTAACTTTATCATCAATTGACCAGGGTTCAGGGTTGTTAAAACATCCTGACCTAAAGCTTGGGTTTGTACCTTTTTGGTAAATTCTTTGGCAATTTTAAAGTTTACATCGGCATCTAATAAAGCTCTTCGAACTTCTTTTAAGGTTTCTGCAACGTTTACCTCTGTGATTTTACCGTGTCCTTTTAAGGTATGTAAGGCTTTATCTAATTTATCGCTTAAATTATTAAACATAATTTGTGTCTCTTTTTGGAATCACAAATATA
>DPRC01000067.1:4403-4593 GCA_003537695.1 Polaribacter sp. | reverse complement strand
CCTTCGGACTTTTCTCAATATAATGTGCAACTTCCAAACTTTGAAAGCAAAGAAGCAGCGCTCGAATATTTTGCAACGAAATTTTCATATACCTCCGAAGACGGAAAAGTAGTTGGGAAGCATCAAGGAGCTCATTATTTTACAAAAGGACAACGAAAAGGCTTAGATGTTGGTGGTACAAAAGAAGCAT
>DPRC01000067.1:0-4387 GCA_003537695.1 Polaribacter sp. | reverse complement strand
AAAGAGGCTAATTTAATTACAGCAGAAAAAAAAGATTCTCAAGGCCTGTGCTTCATCGGTAAAGTGAGACTCCCCGAGTTTTTACAACAAAAATTACAGCCTAAAGCAGGAGTAATTATTAAGATTCCTTCGGACTTTTCTCAATATAATAGACAACTTCCAAACTTTGAAAGTAAAGAAGAAGAACTCCAATATTTTGCAACGAAGTTTTCATATACATCTGAAGACGGAAAAGTAGTTGGGAAGCATCAAGGGGCTCATTATTTTACAAAAGGACAACGAAAAGGCTTAGATGTTGGTGGCACAAAAGAAGCATTGTATGTGATAGAAACAGATGTTAAAACAAATGTTATTTATACAGGTGAAGGTAAAAATCATTTAGGTTTGTACCGAAATGTATTATTTGTTTCAAACAAAGAAATACACTGGGTTCGCAAAGATTTAACCTTATTGGTTGGTGAGCATTTACGTGTTGAAGCTAGAATTAGATATCGTCAAACTTTAGAAAAAGCAATCCTATATAAAGTGGAGAAAGGTTTGTTTGTCGAATTTGAAAACAGGCAATCCGCAATTCAAGAGGGGCAGTTTGTTGCTTGGTATCAAAACGCAGAATTACTGGGGTCGGGGGTAATCTCGTAAAACAATTGAGTGCTGCTTAAAAAAATAGTAATTTAGTCATGTATAATTAATTTAATAAAAAATAAACCCCCATGAAAAAATTATTGTTAGTAATCGCTTTTTTAATTTCATTACCATTTTTTGGACAGGAAGATGCCTGGGTGCACCTTCAGGATAAACCGAACTCTGATACCTATCTAGCAACACCTTTAACCATGCTGTCGCAGCGCGCTTTGGAAAGAAGAGCACGTCAAAACATTTCGTTGGACATGAAAGATGTTCCCTTAGATGCTGGATATTATGCCCAAATAAAAAATGCAAATGGAATTACGGTATTGGCCAAATCAAAATGGTTGAATGCAATACATGTGCAAGGAACCCAAGAAGATATTAATAATTTACCATCAATTTTTCCTTTTGTAGCTCAAATTGAGTTTGCGCACACGAGCTTAAATACAATAGGTAAAAGCGCTCAGCGTTCTTCCCATTCAAAAAATAAGAATAAGTTTGCAGCAATGAAAACTAGCTATAACTATGGCACTACTAGCACTCAAGTTACAATGTTGAATGCTGACTTTTTACACCAAGAAGGATATACAGGTGCGGGAATGCACATAGCCGTAATAGATGCTGGTTTTCCAAATGTAAATGAACTGTTGGCATTCCAAAAATTAAGAGACAATGGTCAAATTTTAGGAGGCTATGATTTTGTAAATAGAAGTACAAATTTTTATACGGGTAATAATCACGGTACAAATGTTTTATCTGACATCGCTGGTTATATAGATGGTGTCTTTGTAGGCACTGCCACTGACGCGTCTTTTTATTTGTTTATATCGGAAGATGTGGCTAATGAAGTTCCTTTAGAGGAAAGTTTATGGGTAGAAGCAGCGGAACGCGCGGATAGTTTAGGAGTAGATGTAATTAATACTTCTTTGGGGTATACAACTTTTGATAATGCCAATTACAATCATTCATATGAAGATATGGATGGGAAGACGACTTTTATTTCTCGAGGTGCAGAAATAGGAGCTTCTCGCGGAATGATGCTTGTAAATGCTGCTGGGAATTCAGGGAGTTCCTCCTGGAAATATATGGGAGCTCCTGCAGATGCCGCTGGTGTTTTTACAGTGGGTGCTGTGGATGCCTTAGAAGACATTGCCTCTTTTAGTTCTTTTGGCCCAACTGCAGATAATCGCATAAAACCAGATGTATTAGCGCACGGTGAAAACGTTTTTGTAATTGACCATTTAACAGGATCGCCGAAACCTTCAAATGGAACTTCTTTTTCCTCTCCAGTTATGAGTGGCGTTGTAGCCTGTTTTTGGCAAGCATTTCCTTATTTAACGAGTGCAGAAGTTAGACAACTAATTCGAGCGTCTGCAGATAGATATAACAATCCAGACGAACAATATGGTTATGGAGTGCCGGACTTTAAGAGTGCATATCGAGCCGTTTTAAATATTGATAAGGAAAACTTTATGAATACAACAACAATCTTTCCCAACCCAGTAAACAATGTCTTCACAATAAAAACAAATGAAAATAATAGCATTGGGTTAAGTATTAAAATCTATAATTTATTTGGAAGTAAGGTATCCGAAAAGGTAAATTTAAAAAGCAATACAATTGAAGTATCAGCTCTAAATGCTGGAATTTATATTCTTAAAGTTACAAACGGAGCTTCGCAAAAAACGTTTAAACTTGTGAAAAATTAAATGCAACAAAATATTATAAAATTATTCAATATTCAATACCCAATTGTTCAGGGGGGAATGATTTGGGTTTCAGGCTATAAGTTAGCTGCTGCAGTCTCAAATGCTGGTGGTTTAGGTCTCATTGGAGCGGGTTCAATGTATCCAGAAGTTTTGAGAACGCATATTCAAAAATGTAAAAAAGCAACAAAAAAACCTTTTGGTGTGAATGTACCTTTGTTATATCCTGATATTGAAAAAATCATGGAAATTATCATCGAAGAAGGAGTGAAAATTGTTTTTACTTCTGCCGGAAATCCAAAAACTTGGACTGCAACTTTAAAGAATAACGGAATTAGAGTGGTGCATGTTGTTAGTTCTGTGAAATTTGCCTTAAAGGCAGAATTGGCAGGAGTGGATGCTGTCGTTTGTGAAGGTTTTGAAGCAGGAGGGCATAATGGTAGAGAGGAGACGACCACGTTTACGCTAATACCTATGGTAAAGGAGCAGATTAAAATCCCTGTGATCGCAGCAGGAGGAATTGGTTCAGGAAGAGGGATGCTTGCTGCGATGGTTTTAGGAGCAGACGGTGTTCAAATAGGGAGTAGGTTTGCAGCAACAAACGAATCCTCTGCACATCAAAATTTTAAAAACAGTATTGTTGAGGTGCAAGAAGGAGACACACAACTTACGCTAAAGGAGCTGGCCCCAGTGCGTTTGATTAAAAATAAGTTTTATGACGAAGTACAAGCCCTATATCTCACAAAACCAACGCAAGAAGAATTGAAAGAATTTTTAGGAAGGGCGAGAGCAAAAAGAGGAATGTTTGAAGGCGATTTAGAAGATGGTGAGTTGGAAATCGGTCAAATTGCAGGCTTAATCCATGAAATAAAACCTGTAAAAATTGTTTTAAAAGAGATTCTAGAAGAATTTAATCGTGTAAAATCATTGATGGCTAGTTATTAAAAAGTCCCAATAATATATTAATATATATTATAGGAATATTAATTTTTTGGAATTATCTTTGCACTTCAATAAATGTTGTTTGTAATTAAACAGACAATATATTTAATTTTATTATAATGAATAAAGGTACCGTAAAATTTTTCAATGAATCTAAAGGATTCGGATTTATCACTGAAGAAGGAAACAATGAAGAGCATTTTGTGCACGTGTCAGGATTAGTAGACGAAATTCGTGAAAACGATGAGGTTGAATTTGACTTGCAAGATGGAAGAAAAGGATTAAACGCAGTAAACGTAAGAGTTATATAATTATATATTATTACTATTTAATTTTTTATCTAAAAGCCTATCAACTAGTTGATAGGCTTTTTTGGTGTCCTAAATCCCGTGCTGTGAAAAGCAATCAAGACAGGTATACATGCAGTATTTTTTCAAGTACTGCAGACAAAATAAACCAAATATTTAAGGGAGGGATTTATAAAAAACATCCAAGAAGAAGCAACTTAATTATTTTAAGGGTATTTTAATTTTATATAATTTTCGACTTCTATTGTGTAGTTTATTTTCACGCAACCAAGGGTTGTGAATTTTAAACTCTTTGTAATTAATTCCAAATTTTTCTGCAAATAGCGTAATATTGGTAATTGCAGTATCTACCTTGACAGTTCGTGTTTTCTCCACAGTATATAAATCACTTTTATCAAAAACAAAACCATATTTTCTAGGGTTTGAGATAATTTCCTTTAAAGCTAAAATTCGAAAAATATATCGCTCTGTCTCATTTGGTAATTTTGCATCATAATAGTTGTCTACATGCTGAGCAGCAAGTCTTTTTGAAATTCCATAATTTCCAGCATTGTAAGCTGCAGCAGCTAATGTCCAAGACCCCAAGCGTTCTTTTGATTTTATTAAGTAAGCCGCAGCCACCGCTGTCGCTTTTTCAATATTGTAACGTTCATCTACATTGTTGTTTATTTCTAAACCATATTCCTTTCCGGTCCTTTTCATAAAATGCCACATACCAGCGGCTCCTGCAGAAGAGGTTTCATCCGTAAAGCCACTTTCTGCTAAAGCTAGAAATTTAAAATCATCTGGTAAATTATATTTTTT
>DPRC01000061.1 GCA_003537695.1 Polaribacter sp. | reverse complement strand
AAATATGCATTAAAAACAATGGCGCATTTTCGTTATTTTGAACTAGCAAGCGCCTTTCAGCAAGAAATTTATCGCTTGGGGATCAATTACACCTTTACGCCAAGTACTAATATAACGTTTGGAGTAAGTTATGCAACCGGAGATATCGCTTATGATACCTCCTCCATAAATCTATACGAATCTCGATTTTACGAAGATTTGAATCTTAAATCAAATTGGAATAAATTTACGATAAAACACCGTTTTAGATTTGAGCAACGTTTTATTCATAGAGACCTAACCACAAACCAGTTCCAAAATTGGTTGCGGTATGATTTAAATGTCAACTATCCAATTTCGAACCTTTGGAGCGCTTATCTTTTCAATGAAATTTTTCTAAACCTCAACAGTGCTCAAACATTTGTTCAAAACTGGACGGGTGCCGGCTTCTTATATAAGTGGAATAAGAACATCAAATTGAAAATGGGGTATTTCCAAATAAAAAGTCCAACCACAGTTTTAAAAAGAGTGCAACTAGGACTTATTTTAAACACAAAATTTACTAAAAAACAATAGAACTATGGAACCAATATTTACGAATGATGCGATTGTTTTTGGGATTTTAATGAGCTCTTTAGGCTTTGTCTTCTATACAGAGAATCTAACCACTGGATTCTGGCCTAAATTCTATAAAATTGTTCCAGGTTTATTTATGGCTTACTTTATTCCTGCAATTTTCACAACCTTTGGGGTAATTTCACCAGAATGGAAAACAACAAGCGATGCTGGTGATATTGTGAGTAACTCCTCTCAATTGTATTACGTTGCAAGTCGTTATTTATTACCTGCGGCATTGGTTTTAATGACACTCAGCATCGATTTAAAAGCAATTTTCAATTTAGGCTCCAAAGCATTAATCATGTTCTTCACAGGAACTGTGGGAGTAATTATTGGAGGTCCCTTAGCCATTTTATTGATTTCCATTTTTTCCCCAGAAACAGTGGGTGGTGCAGACTTTGATGCTGTATGGAGAGGCCTTTCTACACTCGCAGGAAGCTGGATTGGAGGTGGTGCCAACCAAACTGCCATGTTAGAAATTTACAAATACAATCCTGCAAAATATGGAGGAATGGTGATTGTAGATATCGTTGTTGCCAATGTTTGGATGGCAATTTTACTGATCGGTATTGGTAAGAAAGATAAAATAAACAAATGGCTGAAAGCAGATACTACAGCCATTGAAAAACTAAAAGAGAAAGTCATTCACTTTACTCAAAAAGTACAAAAAAACCCAACATTATCTGATTATATGGTCATGCTTGCAATTGCTTTTGGAACGGTCGGTTTCGGACATTTTGCAGCAAAATATTTAAGTGCCTTTTTCACTGCATTTGTAGGTAATATTACCTCACAGACCTGGAGAAATGTATTTTCGTTTTTGGGCTCTGGCTTTTTCTGGTTAATTAGCATTTCTACCATAATCGCCATTCTCCTCTCTTATACTAAAGCAAAAAACTATGAAGGTGCTGGTGCAAGTAAATTAGGTAGCATTTTTATTTATATTTTAGTAGGAACTATCGGTATGAAAATGGATCTGAATCAAGCGTTAGAAAATCCAGGTCTTATTGCGATAGGATTTGTTTGGATGGCCATCCATGCAGTACTCTTAATTATCGTTGCAAAAATTATTAGAGCACCTTACTTCTTCTTAGCGGTTGGTAGCCAAGCAAACGTTGGCGGTGCTGCCTCAGCACCAATTGTTGCCCAAGCCTTTCACCCTTCTTTAGCAACCGTAGGTGTTTTGTTAGCTGTTTTTGGGTATGCTATTGGAACTGTTGGTGCAATTTTATGTACAATTTTAATGGAATTAGCTTCAAAGATTTAAAAATTTAAGGCATATTTGTATTTCAAATTCAAAACAAATGAATAAAATTATAACTGTTGTTATAGCAGCACTATTAATCCTTGCGTGTTCCTCTAAAAAGAACGGAAACATGATTGTTAAGGGAAATATTAAAGGGTTAAAGAAAGGGACCTTGTATCTCCAAAAGATGAATGATACGGCTATCGTTTCGATAGATTCTATGAATGTGTATGGAGATGGTAACTTTACATTGACAGACAACGTAGACTCTCCTGTGATGTACTACCTAACCTTTGATGGAAACGCTACTGATAAAAGAATTTTATTCTTTGGTAACAAAGGTACCATTACCATCAACGATCACATTGATACTTTCGGGTTTAGTCCAGAAATTACAGGGTCTAAAAACCAATTGGTTTTGAATGACTATATGAATATTAACAATCAATTTAAAAACCAACGCTTGGAATTTATTAAAAAAGAATTTGAAGCGGTACGATCTAAGGATACTGATTTAATTGAAAAAATAAAAAATGACTTCAATAGAATGATTCGTAGAAAATATTTGTACACCGCAAATTTCGCGCTTAATAACGGAGATTCTGAAGCTGCTGCCTATATTGCCTTAACGGAACTCTACGACGCGAATATCAAATTGCTAGATACCGTAAACAGCTCTTTGTCAACGGAAGTAAAAAAATCTATGTATGGAAAACGTTTAGATAGCTATATCAAAGGTATTAAAGATCGAGAAAGCAACTAAATACCGATATTCTTAAAATAACAAAAACCACTGTAAAGCCAGTGGTTTTTTTTATTTTACTTTCAAGCTCCACTCAAAACTAAAGGAGGATACCAATACACCATTTTCGTTTTTCCCCTCTGAAGTAAGCACGATCACCTGCCCTTCTTTTGTTTCTTTAGAAACCCTGATAGCTTCGCTAATTTCATTTCCTCCAGCACAAGTAAACAGTATTTTACCCGTTGCTTTTTTAAAAAAATTTGCTTCTTGTTGTGTCACCAACATCGAAATTTTTTCATTGGAGCACGCAATTGCATTCATAATTAAAACACCAGTACTCATTTCTGCCGCCATTCCCTGCGCTGCCCAAAACATACTTTTAAAAGGATTTTGATTGATCCATTTATGTTTTATTCTAACCACCGCTTCTTCATTTGTTAAAGAACAAACCCTTACACCTCCTATAAAAGCTAAAGGTAAATTGTAAAGCATAAACAAATTAATTCTCTTCGGTGTGATTTTCATAATACTAAAATTCTATTGCAATTTAAGCCTTTTTTAAACAATACCGAAGAACCGTAAAATGTTAATAAAATGTTAAATACAGTACTATGCATTACATAATACCTTTTTATATATACATTTGTGGCATACATTCTTATAATTCCCTCATATGATGCAACAAAATCAACAAAACACCAACGCCTTTTTAATACATATCTCTGCCTTTATGGGTTTTATATTTCCTTTTGGTCATATCATTGCACCCTTAATTGCTTGGCAAACTTTAAAAGACCGCAGTTCTTTTTTAGATAAACAAGGCAAGGAGGCTGTAAATTTCAACATGAGTTATACCTTGTACTCCTTTATTTTAACAGCTGCTTTCATTCCTTTGGCTTTCAATACTTTTTTTAATAATTTCGACAATTTTACAAACGCAAACAACTTTCATTTCAATTTCGATTTCAATCCTTCAGTACTTTTTGGTTTTGTAGGTGTAGGAATCTTAATTAGCATTTTACATTTAGTGGGAATTGCGCTGGTCATTATAGCCTCCCTAAAAGCAAAGAAAGAAGAAAATTACACCTATCCTTTTACTATAAAATTTATAAAATAAGAACTACTCAATGAAGATAGAGAACACAAAAGCACAGATGCGAAAAGGTGTTTTAGAGTATTGCATATTGTCCATCTTAAAAAATGGAGACGCGTATACCTCTGAAATCCTTTCGACTTTAAAAAGTGCCGAAATGATTGTGGTGGAAGGCACCATTTATCCTTTATTAACACGACTAAAAAATGCTGCATTGTTAACATATCGGTGGGAAGAATCTACCTCTGGCCCTCCAAGAAAATATTATGTATTAACAGAAAACGGCGCCTTGTTTATAGATGAATTAGACAGAACCTGGAGCAATTTAGTAAACGCAGTTCACCAAGTAACAAGTACAAAAACAAGCACAAATGAATAAAACTATAAATATTAACCTCGGAGGATTCTTTTTCCATATTGACGAAATTGCGTACCAAAAACTTAGAAAATACTTAACGTCAATTTCTAAGTCCTTGAGCGACGATTCACAGGGAAAAAACGAAATTATTGCCGATATTGAAGCACGTATTAGCGAGCTATTATCTGAAAAAATTACAGATTCGAGACAAGTTGTTAGTGAAAGTGATATCGAAGATATTATTGTAATTATGGGACAACCAGAAGATTATTCGGACGCAGATGAACCCTATTCAGAGAACAATTTTTCTCAGAGTAAAAATAATATTTCAGGGAAAAAATTATTTAGAGATGGTGATGACAAATTCTTGGGGGGTGTTGCTTCGGGAATTGCACATTATTTTGCTGTGGACACTATTTGGATTCGTTTAGGGCTGTTGGCATTATTTTTTAGTGCGGGATTTGGAATACTAATCTATATCATTCTATGGATTTTATTACCAGAAGCTAGGACTACTGCTGAGAAACTACAAATGGAAGGAGAGGCTGTAAATATTGATAATATAGAGAAAAAGATTCGTGAAGAATTTTCAAATGTATCAGAAAGTGTTAAAAATGCTGCAAACCATGCCTCTGAAAAAATAAAAGATGGCGCTAACGAATTTTCAGAAAAATTGGATCAAACCTTCTCTGGAAAAAATAAAAAAAACAAAGGAATACAAGGTTTCATTTATACCATCAAAAAAATAGTTCAAATTTTATTTAAGGTTCTTAGAAAATTTTTTGCAGTTATTTTGATCTTCTTAGCTGCTACTGTTATTTTATCGCTAATTATTGGCGGATTTTCTATTGGAAGTTTTGAGTTCTTAAATATTGAAAGTAATTTTATACACTATCCTGACTTTTTCTTCGCCGCTACTATACCCCGCTGGATATTAACACT
>DPRC01000005.1 GCA_003537695.1 Polaribacter sp. | reverse complement strand
AGTAAATTTTGATATACTGTTTAACAAAATTAAATAAAAACTAAACATTAAAAAAAATTTACACGCTTAGATTCACCTCACTTTATACAAATCAGTAAGAGTTTTAAGTAATTAGTAAGATATTATCCAAAAGTAATGTTAATTTTATTACATTTACAAAGTAATTTTAATATTAAAAATTTGGTGGAATCATTTTTATTTTTGGTGACGAGTATTGTTGGATTTATCACACTTTTTTTAATGATTAGGAGCTATGGATCGAATCCTTTTTGTAATTTTTACTTGATATTAATTATAGGAATTATTTCTTTTCGTTTTTTTGTTCACGGTAGTTATAGTGTTGGTCTACAGTCGGTATTAAGGCCCGATGCAGGTTTGTCTTCAATTTTATATTTAATTATTGTGCCCTGTGCTTACTTGTATTATAAGAATTTAATACTTCAAAAAAAAAGGCATAATATTAAAGATTTAAGGCATCTTATTTTTGTTTTATGTCTATATTTTATAAATTCAAATGTTCTTATAAGAGAAAGTTTGCTTTTTCATTTTGGTATGTGGACGAATTTCTTTCTGATCACCTCATATATACTTTTTTATTTAATTTTAACTTTTAAACTCCTAAAAAGCAAAATTTGGTTCCGGAAAAGCATGTCTATAAACAATGAGCACTTTAATTTGATTAAAAGTTGGACACTCTTTTTCTATCTTGTTAACTTGCTGTGTGGTTTTATGGTAATCGTTTCCGTATATAACGAATCATTTAACGGGTCGGTGCTCTCTGGTAAAACAATGGCTATTTTTTCTTTAACATTTTGGCTTATCAGTTTTTTTAAAATTCTAATTTCACCGGAAATATTATTTGGTTTACCAACATTGAATCAAACTTTGTCGAAGTTTCATTCTTCTACTTTGGAGAATATGGAGGATTTGGTAAACGATATGAATTGGAGTATAGATACAGGGAATATAAGGAACACGCAAGACAAGGTTTTGCAAGAAAATATCAAAGAAAATATCGCGATCTATGTTGAGGAAGTAAATAGGCTAAGTACCGCAGAGTTGATTTTTCGGAATCCAAAAGCTTCCCAAAGTGAAATTGCATTAAGTATTGGCGTCCCTAAAAGCCATATTGTTTTTTTATTTAAATACCACTCTAGTTTGTCTTTTTCTGAATTTAGAATGAACAGTAGGGTTCAGGATGCTATTAAGCTTATTGAAGGAGGTTTTTTAAATACAGAAACACTGGAGTCATTAGCGCATACAACAGGCTTTGCTTCTTACAATCCGTTCTTCAGTGCTTTTAAGAGAATTACGGAATATGCACCCCAAGAGTATGTCAAGGTTAAAAAGGATCTGCAAACTTTTACGCGTGATGATAAGGTTCATTCTTTAAAATTGTAAACCCTCGGTACAATTGTTCTATCACAAACAGACGAATCATTTGATGAGAAAAAGTCATTTTAGAGAGCGATATTTTACCGTTGGACTTTTCATAAACAGCATCAGAAAATCCATAAGGTCCGCCAACAACTAATACAAGCTGTTTCATCCCCGCATTCATTTTTTTCTGAAGATATTCTGAAAATTCAACAGAGGTAAAGTGTTTTCCTTTATCGTCTAGTAAGACTAATTGATCTGTGGTTTGTAATCGTGACAAAATTAAAGTGCCTTCCTTTTGTTTTTGCTGTAATTCACTTAAATTTTTTACATTTTTAATGTCTGGAATAACCTCCAATTCAAATTTTATATAATGTTTTAGGCGGTTTTGATATTCTTCAATTAATTGATGTAAGTTTTTATGATCTGTTTTTCCAATTACTAAAAGTTTAATTTTCATAATTTGTATAGGGTTCAAGGCAGCGAACACCGCATTAAATGAATTTTATAGCTCCGTTCGGGGAACTTTTACGGCAATACAAATTTATTAGTTTTAAAGTATAAAATCAATAGAAGTTATATAAAGTTAAAAATCATTGTTATTTTTACCGTAGAATTCACAACATATGATATCAAAGCAGCAGTTTGAAAATGAATTAGAACTTATTATTGCCAATGCAATCCGAGAAGATATTGGAGATGGGGATCACACATCGCTTTCTTGTATTCCAAAAAATGCGACTGGAAAAGCAAAACTATTGGTTAAAGATGAGGGGGTTATTGCGGGTGTTGAATTCGCAAAGCAAATCTTCGCATATGTGGATAAAGATTTGGAGGTGATAACTTTTATACAAGATGGTGAAAAGGTAAAGTATGGCGATGTTGTTTTTCTTGTTCATGGAAGTTCACAGTCCATTCTCATGGCAGAACGTTTAGTTTTAAACGCCATGCAACGAATGTCTGCCATTGCTACAAAGACTGCTTTTTTTGCTGCTTTACTAGCGGGAACAAAAACGAAAGTTTTAGATACACGGAAAACAACACCAGGAATTAGAGCAATTGAAAAATGGGCGGTTAAAATAGGAGGTGGGGTAAATCATCGATTTGCGCTGTATGACATGCTGATGATTAAGGACAATCACATAGATTTTGCAGGAGGAATTTCTGCAGCAATTATAAAGGCAAAGAAATATTTGCTTGAAAAAAAACTAGATCTTAAAATAATTGTGGAAGCAAGAAGTTTAGAGGAAATCCAAGAGATTCTTTCAAACAGCGGTATTCACAGAATTTTAATAGACAACTTTAATTACGAGGATACTTTGAAAGCAGTAGCTTTAATTGGAGATACTTGTTTTACGGAGTCCTCTGGAGGGATCAATGAAAAAACAATAAGAAAATATGCAGATTGTGGTGTGGATTTCATCTCTTCAGGTGCATTAACACATGCTGTTTCTAATCTAGATCTCAGCTTAAAAGCGGTGTAATTGATTGCATTAAAAAAAGTTAACTTGTCAAAAAAATTATGAGTAATAATCATTTTGATAGTATCGATTACATCAAGATAGACTTTGCCTTAGCAGGTATAGAGAAAGGGGAATATGATAATTGTACTTTTGTGAATTGTAATTTTCAATGCGTACATGCCATAAATATTCAATTTATAGAATGTCAATTTACAGATTGTAATTTTAGTAATGCACTTGTAAAGGATAGCGCGTTTAAAAATGTATACTTTGTGGGTTGCAAGATGATTGGGATAAAGTTTCATGAAGTGAACCAGTTTCTCTTGCAATTTTCATTTAAAGAGTGTTTGCTAAATTTTTCATCCTTTTATCAGCTGAAGATGCCAAACACGTCTTTTATATCTTGTAATTTAGAGCAAGTAGATTTTACGGAAACGCAGGCAAGCAAAACTGTTTTTGAAGACTGCAATCTAAGAGGGGCCATTTTTGAAAACACCAACTTAGAAAAAACAGATTTTAGAACTGCTACAGATTTTAATTTAAATCCATCAAATAGCAAGCTGAAGGGCGCCAGGTTTAGCAGAACTACTATTGAAGGTGTTTTATCTCAATATCAAATTATTATAGAATGAAGTATGTACATTTTTATTATTTAGGGCTCACTTTATTATTGCTTTCCTGCACAAGCAAAGAGATCGATGTTGCTGTTTTTAAGTATTCATTAGAAGGTGTTGCGGTAGAAAGCTATCTTTTGAATACAGTGCGCAACGATTCTTTAATGCTTTTTAGTTATCAAAATCTCAAAGATTCGATACCTTTCAACAACGTGAGCTATGCATATCATACTCAGGAATTAAGCTTTAGAGGTAGTACCTTTTCATCAACGGGAACGGAGTATGAATTTGAGAATTTAGTATTTACCATGTATCAAGAAAAGACCTCGAACGCGAACCTTATCACTTTAGTTTTTAATGAAAATTATGGTCTTTTGGCAAGCTTAGGTTTTGGTGAGAATTTTATATTTTCAAAAGAACTGATGATACCAAAAATAAAGGAATATAATTTTAAAAGACTTTTTAGAAGTTTAAATAATATAATAATTGAGTAATTTGCGTGACAAGGAAGCATAAGGAGATTTAATTACCATGACAAAAGAAATAGAAGACAAGTTAGCGAAAGTGCCTATTGTAAATGTTTTTGTTAAACTTGGAAAAAAAATAAAAATTCCAGGGTTGGAGGGAATGTCATTGTATGACGTTTTAGAAATGTATTGCATTGGTATCGCAGAAGGAGCGCTAACCACAAGGGCTGGTGGAATTGCTTACAGTTTTTTTATGGCAATTTTCCCTTTTCTATTATTTGTGCTTACTTTAATTCCTTTTTTACCAATAACAGGTGCTCAGGAAGGCTTATTGTCTATTATTTCAGATGTATTGCCTCCGAAAACTTTTGATGCGGTAGACGCCGTTTTACTGGATATTATTAAAAATCAATATGGAGGTTTGCTATCTTTTGGTTTTATAGGTTCCATCTTTTTAATGACAAATGGGGTGAATGCTATTTTTGGTGGTTTTGAGTACTCCTACCATATAAAAGAGGCTAGAAATATTTTTAGAGCCTATTTTATTGCGATGGTCGTTTCGGTTGTAATCGTGATTTTTGTAATTGTAGCGGTTACTTTAATTATATTTTTCGATTTGTTTTTATTAGATATGGTTTCTTTAGGGTGGTTGGAAGACAATTTAATTTGGTTGCAACTAGGACGTAGCTGTATCTTTCTAACAATGCTTTTTCTAACCGTTTCGATGCT
>DPRC01000019.1:2057-2813 GCA_003537695.1 Polaribacter sp. | reverse complement strand
CGATAATCTTGTAATTTAGTATCTTTGGCAAAATTTGATTTCAAAACCAACACATTGGCAGTATCTAATAAAATTATTGAAATGCACATTACTAAAGCTAAAAGTGGCGATCAAGCTGCCTTTAGTTTTTTATTAAACTTCTTCTGGTCGGATGTTTTTAACTATCAGTTAAAACGGACCAAAAGCGAAAATGATACAGAAGACATAACAATTCAAACATTCTCTAAAGCCTTTGACAAAATACACACCTTTGA
This sequence comes from Polaribacter sp., assembly GCA_003537695.1. Taxonomy (GTDB): domain Bacteria; phylum Bacteroidota; class Bacteroidia; order Flavobacteriales; family Flavobacteriaceae; genus Polaribacter. The sequence goes on along the minus strand of DPRC01000019.1, from coordinate 2,559 downwards.
TGAAAGCTATGTTTTTAAAACATGGTTAATCACCATCTCTAAAAATATTCATATTGACTTACTTCGAAAGAAAAATGCTTCTATTTCAATAGAAACCTCAAAAGAGCAAGAAGATAAAATATACCTAGTTGCCGATGAAAGTCCTACACCAGAAGATAAAATTATTAGAGAGCAAAATTTAGCCAAATTACTAAAAGACATCAAACAGCTTAAATCTAAATATCAAGAAGTGATACAACTTCGATATTTTCAAGAATTGAGCTATAAAGAAATTTCTGAACACATTAAGGAACCCATGAACAACGTAAAAGTAAAACTTTTACGTGCCAAAAAACTGTTGTCAGAGATTATTAAGAAGACCTAAAATGAAAAAATCATTCTTACAATCTTTAGGCCCTGGTTTATTATTTGCGGGAGCAGCAATTGGTGTTTCTCACTTAGTCCAATCTACAAGGGCCGGTGCCGAATTCGGTTTTGGTTTAATTTGGGCACTGTTGTTGGT
>DPRC01000019.1:0-1665 GCA_003537695.1 Polaribacter sp. | reverse complement strand
ACTTTATTGGATGGTTATAAAAAATTAGGCAAGGGAGTTTTAGTAGCATACTATATCCTAAACTTTGCGACGATGTTTACCATACAAGCCGCAGTTACCATTGTTACTGCGGGACTAGCTTCTCAGCTATTCGGTTTCACGAACGACCTTGTAGTATGGTCTACCGTCTTATTGGTCATCAGCTTGTTGTTTTTAGTTGTTGGTAAATATAAATTGTTAGATAATTTAATGAAATACATCATTGTAATTTTAACAATTAGTACACTCATTGCTGTTGCTGTGGCTCTGTTTAGTACTAAAGAAGCTTTCGATGTTACTCAAATCATTCCCTCTGGAACTGTAGAATTAACTTTTTTAGTTGCCTTTTTAGGATGGATGCCCGCGCCTTTAGATATCTCTATTTGGCATTCTATCTGGTCTATAGAAAAAGACAAGACCAAATTGGCACGAACGAAAGTAACCGAGGCGCTTTTTGATTTTAACATTGGATATATAAGTACTCTCTTTTTAGGGATTTGTTTTCTGCTTTTAGGTGCCTTTGTCATGTACAAATCTGGTGAGACATTCTCTAATAAAGGAGGTGTTTTTGCGGGTCAATTGATCGCTTTATACACTCGTAATTTAGGTGAATTTTCATATATATTTATAGCCATTGCAGCATTTACCACCATGTTTAGCACAACAATAACAACCTTAGATGCGTCTCCAAGAGCGATGCATAGAACCTCAAAAATTTTATTTCAGAAAGAATTGAAGTATGGATATTGGTTTTGGATTCTTTTCTTGTGCTTTGGTACTCTTTTAATCTTAAAATATTATATGAATAATATGGGGCTTTTGGTAAAAACTGCGACTATTTTATCTTTTTTAACTGCTCCTTTTTACGCAATTTTAAATTACAAACTCATCACGGGAAAACACACTCCTAAAGAACACCAACCAGGAATATATCTAAGAATTTTAAGTGGTGTTGGGATTCTTTTTTTAGTTGGATTTAGTCTTTGGTTTTTAACCAATATTTAAATCTTTCCTTTGTATCTTTGTACTTTAATTTAGTGAACAATGGCGATAGAAACTTTAGTACTTCCCGAAAGACCCAAAAAACCAAAATGGCTGCGTGTAAAATTACCTGTTGGTAAAAAATACACTGACCTTAGAGGTTTAGTTGATAAATATAAATTGAATACCATTTGCGCAAGTGGTAGTTGTCCCAATATGGGTGAATGTTGGGGTGAAGGAACCGCAACGTTTATGATTCTTGGAAACATTTGTACGCGTTCTTGTGGGTTTTGTGGTGTAAAAACAGGAAGACCAGAGACTGTTGAATGGGACGAGCCAGAAAAAGTTGCGCGCTCCATAAAAATCATGGGCATTAAACATGCGGTAATCACATCTGTAGATAGAGACGATTTAAAAGATGGTGGTTCTATCATCTGGGCAGAAACTGTAGATGCAATTCGAAGATCAAACCCAAAAACAACTTTAGAAACCTTGATTCCCGACTTTCAGGGAAATACAAAACAAATGGATCGCGTTATAAAGGTCCATCCTGAAGTTGTTTCTCACAATATGGAAACCGTTAGAAGACTTACACGTGAAGTTAGAATTCAAGCGAAATACGATCGGAGTTTAGGGGTTCTAAAATATTTGAAAGAAAATGGTATG
>DPRC01000154.1:800-2820 GCA_003537695.1 Polaribacter sp. | reverse complement strand
CGAACTAGTTGAAGATTCAACAAAACATATCATTAAAAGAATACAACACCTTTGGCATTGCTGCAAATGCCAAGCGTTTTATTTCAGTTTCTTCTGTATATGAATTACAACAACTTTTAAAAACAGAAAAAGAAGTATTCTTATTGTCTGGAGGTAGTAATATGCTGCTTACCAAAGATATTGACATGCTTGTTGTGCATCTAAATATAACAGGAGTTTCTATCGATACAGAAGATGACAAACACGTCTATCTAACGGTAAATGCCGGAGAAGACTGGCATGAATTTGTTTTGTGGTGTATTGCGAATGATTACGGTGGAATTGAGAATTTATCTTTAATCCCTGGAAATGTTGGTACCTGCCCAATTCAGAATATTGGCGCCTATGGTGTGGAAGTAAAAGACACCATCACCAAAGTAGAAGGCCTAGAAGTTGCCACGGGTAAACTGGTCTCTTTTTCCAATGAAGATTGTAAATTTGGATATCGAAATTCTATTTTTAAAAATACCCACAAAGGAAAAATCGTCTTAACTTCTGTTGGTTTTAAACTCACAAAGAAAGACCACCAATTAAATACTTCTTATGGTGCTATTAAAACTGAATTGGCTTCAAGAAAAGTTATAAAACCTACTTTAAAAGATGTTTCTGATGCAGTAATTGCCATTCGGAAATCGAAATTACCAGATCCTAAAGAAATTGGAAATAGCGGTAGTTTTTTTAAAAACCCTGTAATTTCTAAAAAACAGTTCTTAGAGATTCAAAAAGTACATGCGAACATGCCGAATTACATAGTTTCTGAGAATGAAATTAAAATTCCTGCAGGTTGGTTGGTAGAGCAAAGCGGTTTTAAAGGAAAGCGTTTTGGTGATGCCGGTGTGCATGAAAAACAAGCACTTGTTTTAGTAAATTTTGGAAATGCTTCAGGACAAGATATTCTTGAGCTTGCAAAAAAAATTCAAATAACTGTTTTTAGTAAATTTCAAATTTCTTTAGAAATTGAAGTAAATATTGTGTAATTAAATTTCTTTTTAAGCTTTTTATTGGACGATTTAGAGGACAGTATTCCCAGATATTAATTTTCTTTTTGTAATGCTTTAACATCCACAATAAGCTGTGCCAAAGAAGCGCTGTTAAGGCTATTATAGATTCCTCTTATGTGTTTGTTTTTATCTATTAGGACAAAATTTTCAGTATGCAAAAATGCATCAATCCCTTTTGGCTTTCCAAGATCTTCCTCAACAAAATAAAATTTTCTTCCCAAATCGTATATTTCTTTTTTATTGCCTGTAACCAAGTGCCATTTGTTATCTATAATGCCATTCTCTAACGCATATTCCTTAAGCTTAGAAACGGTATCTATTGCAGGAGTAACAGAATGTGACAACAGCAGAACGGCTCCATTATTTTTAAATTCCTCTTGAAGCTTTAGCATGCTATCCGTCATCATAGGACAAATTCCAGGACAGGTAGTAAAAAAGAAATCCGCAATATAAATTTTATTTTCAAACGTTTTTTGAGTCAATTTTTCTCCGTTTTGATTGACAAACTCAAAATCAGGTATCCTATGAAAAGAATTTAAGGCTGGGCTTTTACAGGAAATCCATCTGGGCGTAAAAGAGGCCTCATTAAAAAAAGGCAAAGTATCTACTCTACTACCTTCTTGAATATGGACCTTCTTTTTACATCCAAATACAATAAGTATTACAAGTAAAATTAAATTACTTTTTATTGGCATATTGAAGTTTTTCATTTTTAAGTTGATAACATAAATTAGCTCTATTCATACCAAAAATTCGTCCATTTTTGGCTTCATAGTTTACATATATTTTACCATTGGCTAACCAAGCTTGTTGCAAACCCTCTTCTCTGCCTTTGCTTAAATTCTTCTTCTTTGCTAATTGTCCATTCAAAAACCATGTTTTTTGAAGTCCATGTCTTTGACCGTTCACATAATTAGACTCTGAAAACACATTTCCGTTTTTAAAATAATTCAATTTTATTCCATGGAGCTTATTTTGAA
>DPRC01000154.1:0-460 GCA_003537695.1 Polaribacter sp. | reverse complement strand
ATAATACCCTTCACTTTTTATAGCACCATCCGTAAAGTATCTATAATATGTTCCCTCTCTTTTACCATTTAAAAAACCTATTTTTTCAACTAAATTATCATTTTCATGATATACGACTGCATAACCATTAAAAGGTTGTTGCTCATAAAACCATTGGCCTTTTAAAGGGTTTAGTTCTATCTGCTTTTTTTGAACCAGAACATTTGCTATTTCTTTAACTGAAGAAATAGCGGTGTTTTCGGTATTCTGTTTTGTACAGCTACACAAAACACATACAACAACTAAAAAAAAATATTTAATTAATCGCATTAGGTGTTCCTTTATAAGGTCCTGCAAAAACAATATATCTTCCAGTATTCGAGTACAATTTGTTTAGAATGTGATAATGATATTCTGCTTCAATAGTATGTTGAGTTGTACTTGTGTGGCCTATCGAAGCATCTAAATCATTAGGATATGT
>DPRC01000004.1:4534-5756 GCA_003537695.1 Polaribacter sp. | reverse complement strand
TGAAAATACTGCGAACAACGCAGCTGTTTTAATCTTTAACTGGGATTTTATTCCGCTCTATTTTACCCATCTTTAAAGCTTTGTAGTTTTCATAACAATCTAAAACTGCTTCAATCATTTGAAGATCCGATGCTTTTTTAATAAAATAATCAGAGTAACTGCAGTCAATTAGCAATTCTGATAGCTCTTGCCGATCCATTTCCAAATACTCCATCATTACTTCTCTATCGAATTTACCAGCAAGCATTTTACGTAAATTATCTTCTTTCTTTAATTTTTGTAATTTTTTTAATTGTTTTGGTTTTTTTCCAAAAAGATTATACAGGAAATCTACTGGCTGAAACAGGGCAGCAAGTGGTGTGGAGAAACTTTTGGTCTTCGCTCTTCCAACTTCATATGTTTGCGGAAGGCCATTGATATGAATCCTTGTAAACCGGTCTTTTGGGACTTGCTTGACGTCAATTTCTAGCACTCCAATTAAATTTGTAGATCGAATCACCACTTCTCTGATGCTTTCTGGTTTTTCATACAGGGCAATTTCCAATTCATTCCCTCTTAATAAGTCATTTGTAATTTTTAATTTAATACTGGAATATCCGAGATAAGAGACTAGAATGGTATCATTAACTCTTGTAGGTATTTCAAAGTAACCGGTGTCACTTGTGATCGTTCCTTGCACCGTATTTAAATTTAAGATATGTGCAGCACTTAATACTTTTTTGTTTTCAGCATGAATAATTTGCCCTTTTAAATTTTTTACTTTTAAAGTATCTATTTGAGAAAAGAGGTTTACAGCGAATAGTAAGTACCCTACTAGTAATATTTTTTGCATCTCGTAAAAATAATAATAATCTGTTATAATTTGGTTAATTATTTGTGAAAGAAGAAAAAATAAAAATAAGGACCAAGCAGCTTACTCGTTTTGCCAACTGGTTGAAAGATGATCCTGTTTTTTATGCTTGTTTGAAAGCAATAAAAGTAAGCATTTTTACTTTTCCGTTCTGAAGATAAGGTTCACTTCACCAGCATTCATTTGCAAGGTGGTAACCGTGGACTTTCTTTTATGTGAGTTAGCAGCAGTACTAATTTTAATAGGAGTACCCGAAAGCACGAGAAAATTCCCATGCTTTTTCTGCGAGAGGTATAGGAATTATTCTGAAGCTGAGTCAGCATCGATTTCTTCAATCATTTTTACAGCTGCAGCTCTAGGAGGGTATTTTTT
>DPRC01000004.1:0-4133 GCA_003537695.1 Polaribacter sp. | reverse complement strand
GCTCCAACACTTGCCATTTCTTTGAAGACAAAATTAAAGACTATTACAGACAGAAACCCGGAGACCATCGAAGCGATTGCACCTTTTTCGGAGTATCCTTTCCAAAATAGAGACAGGATAATGACCGGACAAAAAGTGGCGGCGATTCCAGACCAGCCGAACAATATTACCCAGAATATTTGCCTATCGGGAGAAACGTAGTTCATAACCATTGCAATAATTAGTGCTGTAAAAGCCATGATTACCGTAGAAACTCTAGAAATTTTAGTCAGACTTTCGTCTTTAATATCGGGTCTAAATATTTTTTGGTAGAAATCACGTGTAATCGCACTAGAAGCCAATATTAAAAGCGAGTCTATGGTAGACATGATTGCGGATAAAACAATGGCAACAAAGATAGCCACTAGGACCGTAGGTAAAAATTCTTCTGTAATCATGCTCAATACATTCTCTCCACTATTTCCAAGGACAGCCTCTGGATCTTGTCCCTCTTTTGTGAAATAGATCCGTGCAAGAATTCCAATAGTTACTGCAGCGGCGTCCGTTAACAAGGTAAAGGCAGTAGCGACCCACTTTCCTTTGTCTATTTCTTTCGTGTCTTTTATAGACATAAAACGCACATAGACTTGCGGAGAGCCTAAAAAACCAAGTCCGATCATAGAAAATCCTAGAATTGTAAAAAGGTTCATCCAGCCATCCGTGCTTCTTCCCATTACTTGGGTTAAGGTTGGGTCTATTGCATTCAATCCTGCGGTAATGCCTGCCCCGTGGTCCATAGAAAACCAAACAACAATTGGAAGCAGTACCAAACCAAAAAACATCAGTAAGCCTTGAAATAAGTCCGACCAAACTGCGGCCACAAAACCTCCAATAAAAATATAAGCGAGCACAATTAGAAATCCAATGAGTGCCCCTACTTTATAATCAATTCCTAACATCGACTTGAATGCAACTCCAGTAACGTCTATTTGGGATGCAACATAAATGACAATTAAAATAACCAGTACCGCTGCAGAGATAATGCGAAGCGTATGTGTAGAGGATTGGAAATGACTTTGGAGATAATCAGGAATTGTAATGGCGCCATAGGCGTCCGATCTTTTTTTGAAACGTTTTGCCATAAACTGCCAGGAGATAAACACACCAAGCAATTCTCCAGCGACGACCCAATATCCAGAATACCCTGCGATGGCTCCCATTCCAGTAAGTCCAATAAGCAACCACCCAGATTCACCGGTGGCTCTTGCGGAAAAGGCTACTGCCCAAAAACCCATCTTTTTACCCCCTACATAGTAGTCGCTCATACTCTTTATACGCCGAGATGCCATGATACCAATTAGAAATAAAATACCAACATAGACTGCCAACACGGCAATTTTTATTATAAAATTTGGGTCTTGCATATTACTTGTTTTTTTTTGTGCAGGTTTGAAGTTCGGAAAAGAAAAAAAATGAATAAGATTTAACTTTCTTAGAATTCGAAATTAGTTAAAAAATATATGAAATTATATATTTTTTGAATTAAATTCCATGAAAAACGGAATAAAAGCCTTTCAAAAAGAGCAAAATTTACTATATTTGGAACGTTCTTAAATTTACCAGAAATGCCCCAATTCAGTAAATTTAGTACACGGTCAAACTTTTAGTTTTTCCACTACAAAAAAAAAGCTTTAATTTGAATACAAACAAAGATCCTTCGAAAATACCTCAAGACTTAGACGGTCTCATACGTGCGCTGTCTGAAGGAGAGCGGAAGTCTTACAATCACTTAATGCATGCCATACAATTTGCTCCAAGTATTTTTGAGAAATATGCTTTTTGGTCAGAGACCTGCTATACCCGAAACTGTATTGTAGATACTGAAAAGTATGAGCTTATTTTAATTTGCTGGTGCGCAGGACATTCCACGCCAATTCATGATCATGACGGAGAGGAATGCTGGGTGAAAGTAATTGAAGGAGTATTTAAAGAAACGATATATAAAGAAAATGATGCAGGCGTTTTACAGTTTGAAAAAACGGGTATTTCAAAACCCAATGAGGTTACGTACATGAAGGATTTTATGGGGTTTCATACTTTAGAAAACACCTCGAATCAAAAGAGCATGTCACTTCACTTGTATGCAAAGCCCATCCGAAAGTGCAGGGTTTTTGACGCAGCATCAAAAACGTACACGGACAAAAAATTGGGGTACGACACACGTGCATTTTAATTACTAAAATTTAAAAGAAAAGAAATAGTATGTCTAACATAACGAAGGACTTGGCAATGTTTAACGAACTTGTTGAAGTTTTAATTACAGAAGAAGCAGCGCACCCAGTAGCTGAAAGAATTGAAGCTAATAAATTATATGATGTGCTCGATCTTTCTTTGAATACAGGTGAAATGATTGATGATGAGTTCAAAGCTGTATTGCGGGAAGTGCTGGTATCTACTCCAAAAACAGCAACTAATCTATTTTTTAATCAACTTTTTGGTGGGAGACAAAGCAAAGCAGTGCTAGGAGATCTATTGGCAGTGCTGCTAAACAATAGCATGTATACCTATAAGGTGGCAGGTCCGCAAGTAGGGATTGAACAGGAAATTATTCGTCAATCCTGTAATTTAATTGGATATGGTGCAGCGAGTAATGGTACCTTTCCAACAGGAGGTTCTATGAGTAATTATATGGCCTTGCTAATGGGACGTGATGCGAAAGATCCGGAGTGTCGCTTGGATGGAATGACCAAACCTTTAATTATTTATACTTCTAAAGAAGCGCATTATTCCAACGATAAGAATGCAAGTTTTGCAGGTATCGGAAGAAAGAACATGCGCTATATTGCAACAGATTCAAAAGGAAGAATGCTTGCAAATGCATTAGCAGCGCAAGTTATAGAAGACATCGCAGACGGTGGAATTCCAACCTATGTGAATGCGACTGCTGGAACAACTGTTCTAGGTGCTTTTGATCCGATTGATGCCATTGCAGACATTACCGAAAAGTATGGTATGTGGTTGCATGTGGATGGTGCTTATTGCGGGAGCGTTATTTTTAGCGAAGACTATAAACATTTGGTAACAGGAGTAGAGCGGTCGAATTCTTTCAGCTACAATGCACATAAAATGTTAGGGACTCCTTTAACCTGTTCTATTCTTTTGGTAAATGATAAAAAACATTTGCATGATTCTTTTAGCAACGATGCAGACTACCTATATCAAACAGATGGGGATGATTTTAATTTAGGGAAAACGTCTTTCCAATGTGGAAGAAGAAATGACGCCCTAAAGTTTTGGACATTATGGAAATCTGTTGGAACGAATGGATTAAAAGATATTGTAGATCAACAATTTAATTTAGCAGACATTGCTTTGGCATATATTAGGTCCAATCCAGAGTATACTTTGTACAGTTTTGATGATTCTATTTCAGTTTGTTTCAATTACAAGGATATTGAGCCGATGGCACTCTGTACTGCTTTGTATGAGCATCAGATTACAGTGGTTGGTTTTGGTTCTTTTGAAGCAGATACTTTTGTCAGATTGGTGACCATTAATGCAAACAATGAAGCGGTAGATATTTTAAATTTCTTTCAGGTCTTGGAAGGTTTTGTAGCAAAAACACCGCACTTAGAAAAGGTTGCGGCGCTTCCTGTGTAAAAACGTCAATGCCGCCTAAAAAATAACTAGAAATTTACAACGAAAATAAAAGACATCCCTTTTTAGTGATGTCTTTTGTATGAAAGATTTTACCTTTGTGCTATGGACACCATGAAACATTTATTTGACGTATTTAAACAAAGTTTAAAGCAGGATACATTCGTTAAACTCACAATTAGCAAGCCACTGCGTAAAAAGGAAGGGCCCCAAAACGTCTATGTCCGTTTGTTTATAGTCGCTGGAAAAGAAGTCTTTCAATTTAAATACAGACAGGAAACCGAGCACCAATACCAGCAACTGTCATTGGAAGCTGCTCTTGTTGAAATAGAACGCTTGCTAATGGAGTCTTTTAGAGCGGCCACCTTATTTACATTGCAGGAAGATTTGCTTGTGCTTATTTCTAAAAAGAAATGTATTTCGTATCGTGAAAATGCACCGAGCTTTAAAAATAAGTTACCTGAAATTCCCCAAGAGTCTTAAAATACACCTTGGAC
>DPRC01000068.1:2596-3116 GCA_003537695.1 Polaribacter sp. | reverse complement strand
TTAAGTTTAATTATAAGCTATACAATAAAAAATTTCGCAATTATCTAGAAAAACTATTTAATGTTCTATAAAACGAGCTTCAATAGTATAATCGTGAAGTTGTACTCTTATAAACTCAAACTATTAACTAATCAAACGTATTTTTACCAGTAAACTTAACATTAACAGGTTGAGCATTCTTACCAATCGAATGCATAACATTACCTACACCAAGTCGCCCAGCATTTAATTTTTCTGGAAAAACACCATCTTTGGGATGAAGATACTGAACTTCACTATTTGGAAAAATACGGTAAATTTTGTAATCATTAATTTTAAATGATGTACGAAGTTGAGTGCCTAATGCTAAACATTGTTCTTTTTTTGCAAGGTAAAGAAGATTTTCACCTTTTTGCATTATTGCAGAACCACTTGTTGGCATCTCAAAAATTTGTTCTTTCTTACTTGTCCAAGTGATCGCGTATTTTTCCTCAGTTTCTGCTGCTCGTAACCAACCCCCAGTACTACCCCCAAAAGTTGG
>DPRC01000068.1:0-2205 GCA_003537695.1 Polaribacter sp. | reverse complement strand
AAAATAAACATATTGATGTTACTAAAACCATATTTTATATGATGTTTAACATTTAATACCACTAGAAATAATTTTTTTAATGGATTGCCGTTTATACTATCCCAGTAACCGAACTAAAATTCATGCTTTACATAGAAATGCTTTTTAATTTAATTAGTTTTTTAAGTGGATTCTTATTTTCCAGTGTTTTAGATACTACCCTTGGTGAATTTAGTGAATGAGCAATTGTTGGGGCTGCATTAATAGTCTCAAGTTTAGAAATCGTAACAAAAGTTTTTTATTCTACAAATTCTAAAATACACAAAAAAAAATTCTGTAAAAAATACTCTAAAAAATACTCTATAATAGTACTATTAAATGTGCTACAGTTTTTTAAAGTTGGTATCATCTACGGTTTAATAGTGGATGCATTTAAACTTGGAAGTTAATAAAATGACTAAGAACAGTTAACTAGCTTTGGGTAATATATAATATTGAAATATAATAATATGATCACAGATGCTCAAATTTTTCTAGCACTAGGTATAGCATTAGTTGCTGCTGTATTTGCAATCGGGTTAGGTCGACAATTATATGCATAGTGTAACTAATAATAGTTACAAACTAACCACAAATTTTGTTTCTTACTTAAATAGGTAAGAATTTAGTAGCACCAGAATAGAATAATTCAGGTGTTGCTAATCATCAACAAGTATAAAGGGTTACCTTTTTTAACAATTTTCCCACAGATGTTTCAAGAAAGAAATGTCGCATAAATATTCAAAATTGCAAAAGCTACCGTAGATAATGGTTCGTCTTAAGGGGAAGGCTTAAGGTTTTCCAAATTTAGCGGCTCAGTTTTACTTTTAAAACTAATTTAGCGTAGAAGAATACTCTTCGAATAATACGGTAAAGTACAGAGCTCAGATGTATTTTAAAATTTGGGCCGAGTTGGATTTGAACCAACGTAAGCTATGCTAGCGGATTTACAATCCGCCCCCATTAACCACTCGGGCATCGACCCATTAGGTATGATAATATACTACCTATTATAATATATCAGTTAATACTAATTATTTCAAGCCACTTCAATTACCAGCTCCATCCTTACCTCTCGTACCTTTCGCAGTACCTGGTTAGCTTAACTAAGGAAGCGTGTGGCGGAATGAAACATACATATGTGTTTCATTCCGCCACACGCTATTTTTTTTGAACATGCATCACGAAACGCACCTATAGGGTGGAAATCGAGCTGCTTTCTATTTATAGATACGTCTGAGTACTCGGATTAAGCGACTTTTATATACTGTTTGTTCTTGAGCTGTTAAAAAAGGTTTCAACTTCTTAACATTTTTTGAACAATATACACAACGTTCAACACTTATACTAAACGGCTTTCGGTTTTATTTACCGACTGAAAAATCTGTCTCTATTGTTTCGCTATCTGAATCCGTTGTTGGAGTGGAATCAGTTTGGCTATAAACTTTTTGACCTATTTCCATCATAATCTGTTTTACTTCTTCAGTTAACGATTTCATTGAATCTGTATCGTCCGTATCGATCGCCGTTTGTAATTTAGTTAATAAAGATTCAACTTTTTCTTTCTCACTAGCATCAATTTTTGACTCTAATTCCTCAAGCTGCTTTTTAGTTTGGTAACATACCGAATCAGCTTGGTTTTTAGTTTCAATCTTTGCTGATTTTTCTTTATCTGCTGCTGCATTTGCTTCTGCTTCTTCTACCATACGTTCAACATCTTCTTTCGGCAATGTTGACGCACCACTGATAGTGATTGATTGTTGTTTATTTGTTGCTTTATCCTTGGCTGTTACAGATAAAATACCACTTGCATCAATGTCAAATGTAACTTCAATTTGCGGTACTCCACGTGGTGCTGATGCTATACCATCTAGGCGGAACGTCCCAAGACTCTTATTATCTTTAGCTAGTTCACGCTCACCTTGTAGCACATGAATTTCAACATTTGGTTGGTTGTCAACAGCAGTTGAAAAAGTTTCTGACTTTTTAGTCGGAATTATTGTATTTCTTGGTGTGATTTTAGTTGTTATACCACCTAACGTTTCCACACCTAGAGACAGTGGTGTAACGTCCAGGAGTAAAATATCTTTAACTTCCCCACCTAAAACTCCTGCTTGTACTGCTGCACCTACAGCAACAACTTCATCAGGGTTTACGGTTTGATTTGGTTCTTTTCCAAGTAAACTT
>DPRC01000193.1:651-3842 GCA_003537695.1 Polaribacter sp. | reverse complement strand
AGGTTCCTCAAAAAGCTTGAAGTTGTTTCTACGGCATACTTCCTCGGCAATAAAATATTTTTTAAAGTGGGGATTTAGATAAAATAGTATTTTCTAAGTGCCTCAGTTTTTTTAAAATGTCTTTCTTTCAAAAGTGCGAATCCAAAGAATTTAAAATATATTTGCAGCAACAACACAACCCAAACAAATGAACATTCTTATTTTAGGCGCTGGAGGCAGAGAGCACGCTTTTGCATTAAAATTATCTGAAAGTAATAAGGTACAACAACTCTTTGTAGCTCCTGGTAATGCCGGAACAGATACAATAGCAACCAATATTAATATTGACATTTCTGATTTTGAAGCAGTCAAGCAGATTGTTTTAAAGCACGCTATTAAAATGGTCGTGGTAGGTCCTGAAGGGCCGTTAGTCGCCGGAATTCATGATTTTTTTTTAGCAGATGCAGCTTTGAAAGGGATTCCCGTAATTGGTCCCAAGAAAGACGGAGCGCTGTTAGAAGGAAGTAAAGATTTTTCGAAACAGTTTATGCAAAAGCATGGGGTGCCTACAGCGAGATATCAATCCTTTACCAAAGAAAATTTACAAGAAGGCTTTGCTTTCTTAGAAACTTTGGAGGCTCCTTATGTTTTAAAGGCAGATGGCCTTGCAGGTGGAAAAGGAGTATTAATCCTTAATGATCTAGAAGAAGCAAAAACCGAATTGGAAGAGATGGTTTCTAATGAGAAGTTTGGGAAAGCTTCTACAACGGTTGTGATCGAAGAATTTTTAAAAGGTATAGAATTGTCTGTTTTTGTTTTAACAGATGGTAAAAGCTATAAAATACTGCCTTCAGCGAAAGATTATAAAAGAATTGGAGAAGGCGATCAAGGTTTAAATACAGGAGGGATGGGAGCTATTTCTCCAGTACCGTTTGCAGACAAAGCATTCTTATCCAAAGTAGAAGAACTAGTGGTAAAACCTACAATTACAGGCTTGCAAAAAGATGGAATTGATTTCAGAGGATTTATCTTTATTGGTTTGATGAACGACAATGGAAATCCCTCGGTAGTGGAATACAATGTAAGAATGGGAGATCCAGAAACAGAAGTGGTATTGCCAAGAATAGCATCCGACTTATTCGAGTTGTTTGAAGGAGTGGCGCATCAGAATTTACATGAAAAGTCTTTTGCTGTTTTAGACAAAACGGCCACTACGGTAATGTTGGTTGCTGGTGGATACCCTGGCGCATATGCAAAGAACAAAGAAATTACCGGATTTGAAAATATTGACGAGGCGATTGTTTTTCACGCGGGAACAGCAACGGATGGAGATACAGTGGTTACCAATGGAGGTAGGGTCATGGCAATAACTGCGCTTGGAGACACTATTGAAGAGGCCTTAGAAAAAAGTTACAGGAGTATTGATAAAATTCATTTCGATCAAATGAACTATCGCAAGGACATTGGTTTTGATCTCGTTTAAAGGAACTTAAGTTTTGAATGGCGACAATTTTATAAGAAAGTAGTGCAGTCTTATTTTATCTAGGTTGCCTTTTCCATGGTCAATGAAAATTCGGATCCCTTGCTAAAAACACTCTTTAAAAAGATAGTTTGGTTGTGTGCTTCTACAATATGCTTCACAATAGAGAGTCCCAAACCAGAGCCACCTTGTTCTCGAGACCTGCTTTGGTCTGCTCTGTAGAAACGTTCAAACAAACGAGGCACGTGCAAAGGCTTAATCCCTTCCCCATTGTCAATGACTCTAATCAGAAATTTCTTTGAATTATAGTCGTCTACTGCAACAATGGTAGTTCCGTTAGGTTTGCCATATTTAACAGAATTGACAAGAAGGTTGATAAGCACTTGTTCTATTTTTTCGATGTCTCCAACTACAAAAACTGGGAAGTCGTAAATGCGATCGAATTTTAAGATGATATTTCTCTTTTTAGCTTTCATCTCCACCAAATCAAAAACATTTTGAATGATTTCCAAGACGTTAAAAACCTCCATGTTTAGCTTTAATCCGTCTGTTTCCAGCTTTGCAATCATATCTAAATCTTTGGTTACTGCAACCAAGCGTTCTACCCCTTTATTTGCACGTTCCAAGTATTTTAATCGAATATTCTTGTCATCCATGGCACCTTCAAGCAGGGTCAATATATAGCCTTGCACGGTAAAAAGAGGTGTTTTTAGTTCGTGTGCAACATTGCCTAAGAAATCTCTACGAAAAGAATCTCTTTCGGTCAAACTTTTTATTTCTAAGCCTTTTCCTTCTACATAGGTTTGCATGCGTTTGGAAAGCTTGTCGATATCTGTAGTTACGGACTCCCTTCTCAGATCGTTGACATCTAAAATAGAGACATCTTCATATATTTTCTTTAGCCTTCTGTAAATAAAGTGCTCTGCTCTGTATTGGATGATGGTGAACGAAATTACAAAAAGGACTAAAATACAAATTAAGACGGGACCAATTCCTAAGTTTTTCTCAATAAAAAGATAAGATATGGTGGCAATAGCAACTGCTAGTATGGTTAAATAGATCGCCGACCAAAGGGCGTATGAATAGGTTTTTTTAATCTTCATCAAAATAGTTTTATTTATCTGCTTCTAGCAAAACAAACTTATATCCCACTCCTTTGACCGTTTTAAAATGGTCATCTCCAATTTTTTCTCGTAATTTTCGAATGTGAACATCAATTGTTCTTCCGCCTACGACTACTTCGTTACCCCAAACAGTATCTAAGATCACTTCTCTTTTAAATACTTTTCCTGGTTTTGAAGTTAAGAGGGAGAAAAGTTCAAACTCTTTTCGTGGCAATGAGATGCGAATGCCCGCTTTATACACAACATATTCTTCTCTATCTATAATTATATCTCCAATGGTAACCGTCTCTTCATTTAGTTTTTCAGATTTCAATCTCCGCAGCAAAGACTTTACTTTACTCACCAAAACTTTGGGTTTGATTGGTTTTGTGATGTAGTCATCGGCACCCGCTTCAAAACCTGCAACCTGAGAGTAATCTTCTCCTCTCGCAGTTAAAAAAGAAATAAGTACGTTTTCTAAAGCACTTATTTTTCTAATTTTTTCGCAAGCTTCAATACCATCCATTTCTGGCATCATGATGTCCAATAAAATTAAATGAGGCGTATTTTTTTTAGCAGATTTAATGGCTTCTTGACCATTGGTAGCCGTAAAAATTTGGTATCCTTCA
>DPRC01000193.1:0-264 GCA_003537695.1 Polaribacter sp. | reverse complement strand
TAGAATTTTAATCTCGCTTTTATTCATGAAACACAGTTAAATTTTGGTAGTAAAAATAGCAATTTAAACTGAAAGAGCTAAAGTAATTACAGGCAGATTTATTTAGTTTACAATTGTTTAATGATTAATTAACAAACTGCTAAAAATTTAAGAATCATGTAATTAAAAAGTTAAAAAGAAGCGTATTGATTCAAATTGCTTGCGTATTTGTGAGTTTTTCTATTTATAAGGGTTACTTTGCAACTTCATTAATTTAAAATATAC
>DPRC01000192.1:5287-8859 GCA_003537695.1 Polaribacter sp. | reverse complement strand
AAAGAGATATTTTTTCCTTCGGAAATCTGATACGCATCCAGGTCTCTAGGACTCATGTTTTCGATAGGAATATTGATTCCTTTCAGTTTACCAACAGGACTTCCAAAACCATTTGTATGCTTTTCAACACCGTGTCCTATTAACTCTTTATCTCTGTTTGATAGCGCTGTAAAACCCGTTGTTTGAAAATAAATAGGCTTGTTATTTTCATCTTCTATTACATCTGTAAAAGTACCTGAAATCTGAATTCCTGTGCTCAACTCTATGGTTCCTATATTCTGAGAAGCGATTAGTTTTTGAATGCCGCTTAACCCTCCTTTTCTAATCGCCATTTTATTAGCAAACTGCTCTAAAACTAGACTTAAATGGGCAAAATCTGGAATGACAAACAATTGTGGCTGTGGTTTTGTTATGTCAAAATTAATATCTGCTGCTGCAATAGAATAGGCTGTTTTCTTTACCTCCGGTTGCATACACCAAGCACTCTCACCGATAGAAGAAAGCAGTCCTGCACCATAAATCTTAGGGTCTTCTATAGAACCTATCAAACCATATTCTACGGTCCACCAATGTAAATTTCTTATTTGGGCCATTTCAGAAAGTGGTCCCATATTGTCCTGCAAGTATGCTACCTGAGCTTCAGCAGCATCTCTTTCTTTTTCTGAAGCATTTGGATTTTCTTTTAAAATAGACAGAAGACGAATGGCCTCATATATTTCAAAATCCTTAGCAGAAGAGATTGCTTTACATCCTATTTCACCAAAACGCCTTAAATACTCTGCATATTCTGGATTTGCAATAATAGGAGCATGCCCAGCAGCCTCGTGGATAATGTCTGGAGCAGGGGTATATTCAATATGATTTATAGTTCGCATGTCTGATGCAATTACCAAAACATTATATGCTTGAAACTCCATAAACGCATTTGGCGGAATAAATCCGTCTACAGATACTGCTGCCCATCCAATTTCTTTTAAAATACGGTTCATTCCTGCCATATAGGGAATGTCCTCTGTTGAGATTCCTGTCTTTAAAAGTCCTGAAATGTATGATGAATGCGCAACTTTACTCAAATAATCCACATTAATACGCATTACATACCTCCAAACAGCTTGATTTTGTGGAGTGTACTCTTCATAAGGCTGTTGTACAACAAACTTATGCAAGTGTTTTGGAAGCTTTTTTGTGACATCATTCAATTGAAAGTGCATATTGATATAATTATTGAATTATTCCCACAAAATTACGCATTAAAATAATGATTCTTTATTTATAGCTCACGAAAACTACTATTTATTTTCATATTTATACCTAAAAAATAAATAAGCAACTCTAAACGATCAAGAAACCATCTTAAATTGCCAAAACCTCTGAAATTTATCCAGAAAATAACCCCTGTTTTTTAAAAATAATCTCTTTCCTTACGCTATCGGTTTCGTTGAAAATCAGAAAAAAGACAAAAAACTTTCCTATTTTTACTGCTCAAATGAAATCCATGAACAAGAAAGTAATCTTAATGATTTTAGATGGTTGGGGAATTACACAAGACCCTAAAGTATCTGCAATTTACAACGCAAAAACACCTTTTATAAACGAGCTCTATGATACCTTCCCCAATGCTGCACTAAGGACTGATGGTTTGCATGTTGGTTTACCAGAGGGACAAATGGGGAATTCCGAAGTTGGACATATGAATTTAGGTGCTGGAAGAATTGTATATCAAAATTTAGCCCGAATTAATAAAGCGGTCAAAGAAAAAACGTTAGGAAAAGAAAAAGTAGTTTTAGAGACTTTCAAATACGCAAAAGAAAACAAAAAGACAGTTCATTTATTAGGTTTGGTTTCTAATGGTGGAATCCACGCACACATAGACCATTTAAAAGGGATTTTAGATGTTGCCAAGGAAAACGAAGTTGACGATATCTATTTGCATGCCTTCACAGACGGTAGAGATTGTGACCCGAAATCTGGCACCTATTTTATAAATGATATTCAAGAATATATGAAAGAAAGCACTGGGGAATTAGCCTCTGTGACCGGGCGATACTATGCAATGGATAGAGACAATCGTTGGGAACGCGTAAAAGAAGCGTATGATGGACTTGTAAATGGCATTGGTACAAAAACTACAGATGTGCTTGCAAATATGAATGCAAATTATAAAGTTGGAACTACGGATGAATTTCACAAACCACTGATTGCAACCGATGCTACTGGAGCGCCGAAAGCTCAAATAAAAGAGGGAGATGTTGTTTTGTTTTTCAACTACAGAACAGACAGAGGAAGAGAATTGACAAACGCCTTATCTCAAAATGATTTTCCAGAATTTGGAATGAAAAAATTAGACTTATACTATACCACGATTACGCAATACGATAAAAGCTTTAAAGGAATCAACGTAATTTATAATAATGATAATATAAAAAATACGCTTGGAGAAGTACTTTCTAAAGCTGGAAAAAAACAGCTTAGAATTGCAGAAACAGAGAAGTATCCGCATGTAACCTTTTTCTTTTCTGGAGGACAAGAGGCTCCTTTTGAAGGAGAATCTCGGATTTTAAGGAATTCACCAAAGGTAGCAACCTATGATTTGCAACCAGAGATGAGTGCCTATGAGCTCACAGAAGCACTTTGTGAAGACCTCGAAAAAGGACAAACAGACTTTGTTTGTTTAAACTTTGCAAATGGAGATATGGTTGGGCATACAGGAATGATGGAAGCGGCAATTAAGGCATGTGAGACCGTAGACAATTGTGCAGAAAAAGTTATTGAAACTGGTTTAAAAAATGGGTATACCACCCTGTTGATCGCAGATCATGGTAACTGCGAAACCATGATGAACCCCGATGGTTCTCCAAATACAGCACATACCACAAACCCCGTCCCTTTTATTTTAATTGATACAGAAATAAAGGCAATAAATAGCGGAGTTTTAGGGGATATTGCACCCACAATTTTAGATTTAATGGGTGTTGCCCAACCAAAAGAAATGACACAACATTCGTTGTTATAAACTTAAAATATGAATCGTATGAAATATTATCTTTTAGTCCTCTGCGCACTCCTACTGGGTGCCTGTGCTTCACAACAAAAATTAATAACTGTAAAAAATAAAAGTGGCGACTTAATAGGGTTTGCAAACAAGGCATCTTTTAACCAAGCCCCTTATAAGGTTTGGTTTACTGAAAATTTTGAGACGTACACTCCCAACGAAGCAGTGATTTTAGAACTAGAAGAAGCCTTAAAAAAAGTGACCATTAAAGGTTTCATGGGTACTTGGTGTGGAGACAGTAAACGAGAAACTCCGCATTTTTACAAAATTCTAGAAATGGCAAATTTCGACTTTGATAACCTAACATTAATCACCGTAAATCGCGAAAAAAAAACACCCAACAATCTGCAACAAGGCTTAGATATCGAAAGAGTCCCAACATTTATTTTCTATAAAGAAGGGGAAGAGATTGGAAGGTATGTTGAATATGCAGTGGCATCTCTTGAAGAGGATATGTTGAAAATTGTATCGGGTCAAGCATACGAGCATGCTTACTATAAAAATGAGTAAATTGACGCTC
>DPRC01000192.1:0-4880 GCA_003537695.1 Polaribacter sp. | reverse complement strand
CTCAGAAGAACTCTGGTTTTTTCGATTGCTGCAAATACATATTTCAGAAGACTATCTCCTTAAATTATACTAACTTTGTGGCTCAATTTTTTTTAATATGATTCAAATTAAGACCAAAGAAGAGATAGAAATTATGCGCGAAAGTGCATTGATCGTGTCAAAAACTCTTGGAATGCTTGCGAAAGAGGTAAAGCCAGGTGTTTCGACCTTGTATTTAGACAAGTTAGCCGAAGATTTTATTCGTTCTGAAGGTGCTATTCCTGGTTTCTTAGGCCTATATGACTTCCCGAACACACTTTGTATGAGTCCGAATGCGCAAGTCGTTCACGGAATCCCTAATAAAAAATTATTGATAGAAGGAGATATCATTTCTATCGACTGTGGTGCTAAAAAAAATGGCTTTTATGGCGACCACGCATACACATTTGCTGTGGGTGAAATTGCAGTAGAAACTAAAAAATTATTAGACGTTACCCGAGAAAGTTTATATGTTGGTATTCGCGAATTTAAAGCAGGAAATAGGGTTGGAGATGTTGGCTTTGCAATTCAAAAGTTCACAGAAGATCATGGTTATGGAGTTGTAAGAGAATTGGTTGGACACGGGCTTGGTAGAGAAATGCACGAAGATCCTGAAATGCCAAATTATGGGAAAAGGGGAAAAGGGAAAAAATTTGTAGAAGGAATGGTTGTTGCGATAGAACCCATGACTAATTTGGGAACACACAAAATAAGGCAGCATTCTGATGGATGGACCATTACAACCCTAGACAGCAAACCCTCTGCCCATTTTGAGCACGATATAGCGATTTTAAATGGAAAACCAGAATTACTTTCTACCTTCAAATACGTGCATGAAGCCCTTGGAATCACTACCAATGAGGAAGATGAATTTAGACAGTAATTAATACCAATCTGTGTCGAACAAACTCTTTAAATCCGTTCTAAATACAATACCAAGACCTTGGCTCATAAAAATAAGCTATCTGGTGCGACCTGCCATTGCTTGGTATTTAAAAGGGAATACATATACAGATCCTATAGATGGGAGAAGCTTTCGTAAATTTCTTCCATATGGTTACGGAAAGCAGAGAGAAAATGCCCTTTCTCCATCCACACTATCCCTTGAAAGACACCGTTTACTATGGCTTTTTTTACAGGATGAAACCACTTTTTTTTCATCCATGAAAAAATTAAAAGTATTACATGTTGCCCCCGAGCAGTGCTTTTTAAATCTTTTCAGGAAACAAATAAATCTCGATTATATTACAACAGACCTCCACTCTCCCATTGCAGATGTAAAAGCAGATATCTGTAATTTACCCTTTAAAGAAAACGAATTTGATGTTGTTTTTTGTAATCATGTTTTAGAACACATCCCCAACGATGTTAAAGCAATGCAGGAGTTATATCGGATTTTAAAACCTGGTGGTTTTGGTGTTTTTCAAATACCCCAAGACCTTGCTAGAGCGGTTACCTTTGAAGACGATACGATTGTCGATAAAAAAGAACGCGCTAAAATATTTGGACAATATGACCATGTCCGTATTTATGGACGTGATTATTTCGATAAACTACGTGCGATCGGCTTTAAAGTTGATGAAGTTGATTATACTCAAAAAATAACAAAAGACAAACAAAGTCGATTTTGCTTGATGAAAGGAGAAGTTCTTCCTGTTTGCTATAAAGCATAGCGAAATAAAGCGCCTCCTACTTAGTTTCCAATGTAATTCGTGTACTCTTCCAAAATACCTTGAGCGTTTGCATACAGTAAAATAACCTCCAATTTTGGGGCTTTTTCCAAAAATATTTTTGTTCTCTCCAGACCCATCGCCATAAAAGCAGTGGCATATGCATCTACATCTGCACAATCCATGGACGCAATTACAGAAACACTTAACAGAGTACTTTCTTTAGCACCTCCTGTTTTCGGGTTGATAGTATGTACGTATTTCCTCCCAGAAGCTGTAACTCTAAACTTCCTATAATTTCCAGAAGTTGCCATGGATTTATTTGATAAATTAAGCTTCTTATACCCTGAATTAAATTCAGAAGCTATTGGATCTACTAATTTAATAGTCCAAGGTTGTTGCAAATCTTTAAATCCATTTGTTCTTATCTCACCACCGATCTCTACCAAGTAACTTGTTATATTTTTACTTTCTAAAAAACGTGCAACCACATCAATTCCGTATCCTTTGGCAATAGAGTTAAAATCTAAATAAATTTCTGGATGTGTCTTTACGATGTGGCCATCCACATATTGCACTTTATCAAAACCTACAAACTGCATTTGACGTGCTACCTGCGCTGGTGTTAAATTAAATTTCTCGTTTTTTGGACCAAAACCCCAAGCATTTACGAGGTTTCCAACTGTAGGATCAAAAAATCCATCCGTCTCCTTAAAGATTCGTTTCGATTTTTTAAAAACTTCCGCAAAAAAATCATCAATTACAAGCGTCTTTGCTCCATTATTTATTTTGGAAATAGCAGAGTTAGGAATATACGTGGATAAAGAGGTGTTCATTTTCAAAAACAAACTGTCAATACTTTTTTGATAATTTGAAGTTCCATTTAAATATATAATCTTGTAAGTAGTGCCAAAAATGGCTCCATTTAAATTGTAGTCTTGAATAACTCCTTCTTTTTCACAGGCAGAAAAAATAAGAAAAATGGATACAATAAAAGAAGAATAATAAATTTTCATAGCACATTATTAAGAAAAACAAAAATAGCTTATATATTTTTCACAAATTATTGTTAATCGCTCTTTTTATTCATTCATTTTGTTAAATTTGTAAGAATAAAAAAATTTAAAATAAAAAAATGAAGAAGTTATCTTTAATTTTATGCTCTATAATTCTAGTGAGCTCTTGTGTTTCTAAAAAAGATTTTGTTGCATTACAAGCAGATAAAACTAAAACCAAAAAAGAATTAGTGGCTGTGAAAGCAAGCTTACAAAAATGTATCATTGAAAAGGAAAAAGAAGTCCTTACTTTAGAAGAGCGTGTAAAATATTTACAAGACGATAAAAAAAATGCTTTAAGACAAGTTGAGAACTTAACAGTTTTAACGCAATCTTCTTCAGATAATATTAAAACAGTTATTGCGCAGTTAAGCGAAAAAGACAAATATATAAACGGTGTTCGAGAAGCAATGACCCAGAAAGATTCATTGAACCTCGCTATAAAATACCACCTTACTAAAAACTTAACAGAAGGTATTCAAGACGAAGACATTGAAGTAAATGTTGAAAAAACAGTGGTTTTTATCTCAATTTCTGATAAATTATTATTCAAAAGTGGAAGTTATAATGTAACCGACGGTGCATATGTTGTTTTAGAAAAGATTGCCAAAGTAATCAACGATCAACCTGAGATGGAAGTTATGATTGAAGGTCATACAGATTCTTCCCCAATAAAAAGAGACATTATACAAGATAACTGGGATCTATCTGCCTTAAGAGCAACGGCAATTACAAGAATTTTACAATATAAATTTGGTGTAAAACCAAACCGTTTAATAGCAGCAGCAAGAAGCCAGTATATTCCACTAGCTCCTAATGACACCGCAGAAAATAAATCGAAAAATAGAAGAACTAAAATCATTATTATGCCAAGGTTAAATCAGTTTTTTGACCTATTAGAGCAGGACGCTAAGTAAATTTTAGTTTCCATTCATATTTAAAAAGCCACTCTTTAAGAGTGGCTTTTTGCATTTATTAGCAAAAAAAAAGAATTGACTTTATCATTTAAATAGTATACTTTAGCTAAACAAATTTATTAGTTGCTAAACACACCCGAAACTAAGGAGGCATGTTTCGTTTTAGCTAGCGATAAAAAAAGATTTTTTTTCTCTAAAAATAACATTTTATACTTTTAATCCCTTTGGGTTTTAATACTTTTTAAAATCTAACCATTCCTAAACGAAGAACCTCTATAACACCACGCTCGAAAAAACTACAGGCCGCAAACCAAAAAAAAATGTCAACTAAAAAGGAAGTACATCAGAAGCTAATCTCTCAAAAAAAACAGCAACCAAATGGATTGCAACAAAGCGAGGAACGATATCAAGCGTTGTTTAACTCAATGACAGATATGTTTCAAGTTTTTGAACTCGTGTATGATAGCGACGGGAAGCCTATTGACTGTTATTTTCGTGAAGTAAATCCAGCCTTGGAAAAATTGACTGGGAAAACAAGCGCACAATTAATTGATAAAAAAGTCCGAGATCTATTTCATTTTGAAGAGTATTGGTTAGAAAGATATCACCGTATTTTAACTACAGGGAAATCTGAGAGCTTTGAGGATTATGGAAAAGAATTTGACAAGTATTATAAAGTGATTGCATGGAAGGTAGGAGAAAATAAAGTAGCCACTATTTTTACTGATATTACCATTCAAAAAAAGGCAGAAAACAGCTTAAAAAAAGCCAAAGAAAATCAATATAAAATGCTCTTCGACTCTATGACAGAGATGGTAGAGACTATCGAACTTATTTACGATACGGAGGGGAAACCAATAGATTATTATATTAGAGACATCAATACTTCTTTTGCCTCTTTTCTTGGAAAAACAAAGAAAGAAATAATAAACAAAAAAGTATCCTCAGTGATGCACAATTTAGAAGAAANNAGATTGACTGGGAAAACAAGCGCGCAATTACTTGATAAAAAAGTCCGAGATTTATTTCATTTTGAAGAGTATTGGCTGGAAAGATATCACCGGATTTTAACTACAGGAAAATCTGAGAGCTTTGAAGATTATGGAAAAGAATTTGACAAGTATTATAAGGTGATTGCTTGGAAGGTAGGAGAAAATAAAGTGGCCACCATTTTTACTGATATTACCATACAAAAGAAGGCAGAAAACAGCTTAAAAAAA
>DPRC01000089.1:536-3386 GCA_003537695.1 Polaribacter sp. | reverse complement strand
TCTGCCTCCATTTGCCTTTAAATCAGCCAAACAGTTTGCATCTAATACCGGTATCTCTCCTCCTGTAAACAAGCTTCCAATTCCCTGGCTCGTTTCTGCTGCCCAATACATTAAACAATTTTTTTCATCACAGTGCTTCGGATGCTCTGGGTCTTCGTGATCGTTTTGTAAATTGCTTCCTAGGTTTGTTAATCCTAAAACGTGTCCAAACTCGTGGTGAATTACAGATGACTCTAACAAGCTTCTGCTTGGTTGAAAAGCCCCACCACTTAAACCTTGTATCGTTTCTTCATAAATTACAAAGGAAGTATTCCAGTACGCACTTCCTAAGATTGAACCCTGATCTGTGTCTCTGGAAGATTTTCCATCAATAAACAATATCCAAACACCAATTGTTGAATTTGTGTTGTAAACAGTTCTATTTTCTTTTTCAATTGCCACCACCTCTTCTAGTGTATAGCTTGTTTTACCCG
Source organism: Polaribacter sp. (assembly GCA_003537695.1). GTDB lineage: Bacteria > Bacteroidota > Bacteroidia > Flavobacteriales > Flavobacteriaceae > Polaribacter. Next base: position 2,913 of record DPRC01000089.1, on the reverse strand, counting down.
AAGCTGGAACTTGGTTTTCAACAAAAGAAACTCCCTCTGGTTTAAAGGCCCTGTTCTCAATAAAGGCTTTAAAGTTGGTCATTGCTTTTTCTGTTGGCCTAAAGCCCGTAATGTATCCAACCTCTACAACCATCTTATTAAAAATACTTGCGGAAAGTAAATCATTTGAAGAGGAACCTGTTGCCTGTCTATTAAAAGACGTATTAACAGGATTGCTTGTTTCTTCGTTTATTGCTTCTGGTTCCGAGCTACATGAAAAAAGAATACCACAAGCTAAAACCAATTTTAAAATACTGTGTTTCATATTATTTGTTTTTAAAACTTTACAACTATTGCGTACTCTTGCAATAGCTGCAAAGTTATCATCAACTAACTAACTTTTCTTATTTATATCTTCTGAAACGCCAAGGTTACAGAGGCATCTGTCTTGCTGCTGAATGTAACTAATGTGCTGCTATAGGTGTTTACAACCCAATCATTACCTAAAGCGCTTACAGCGGTGTTACTCTCAAAGTCAATGTTTACAAAGACAGTTGTCTCTGAACTTACCTCATAAGTCCCTGATACGTCTTCCAGTGCTACGTTCGCGTTGTTTCTTGCAATCAGCTTTAAATCATTTGTAAATTCAAATGTATAATCTGCATATTCATTAGCAGTATTCACACCACCGCTTACAAAGGTTTCAACTTCAAAAGTTGTTCCACTTAAAATAGCCTCTACTTCATTGGCTGTCTCTGCAGCCTCTTCTTCTTCTTGTTCTGATTGCATACACTCTGAAATTGCATTTTGAAACGAAGCGTCACTGTTAATCTCAAGAGTTGTTCCGTTGCTTAATACTGCGCTTACTGGGTAGTTTACTGAAAATAACGCATCTGATTGCAGGTCTGTTATAAATAGATATAATTGTTCTTTGGACTGCACCACAACACTTCCAGTTTGCTCTACGCTAATATTATACGTGAGCATTGTAACGGGAAAATCAATAGTCACACAAGAAACAGCATCCTCTCCCTCTGCCTCAGCGTTTTCACAATCCTCTTTTAACGCATCAAAATCAGACTGACTACTTACTACAATCTCTGAATAACTGCTTGTTCTTACATTAATTGGAAAATCAAAAGTTACGGAATCACTATCGTTGTTAAATTCTCCGATAATACTTAAAGCGATAGATAGGTCTAAGCGCGTTAATAATGTAATTGTTTGACCGTTTACCGCCGCTGTTAAGGGGAATAATAATTGTGTACAAGAGTTTCCATCTAGAAAGTCATCATCAGAGCCATCGTTCATGGCCGCTCTTTTATAGTTTGAGGCTGTTGGAGATGTTGCTGAATTTGCATTCGGATTTGTTCCTACTTCTGAGCTTTCTTCACTTTGACAAGAAGTAAAACCCAAAATAGCCGTTAACGCGACTGCTGTAATTAATTTTAATGTTTTCATTTTGATAAATTTTAATTATTAATATTTCCTTTTTCTATAAGTAAAACAACAAACTCTTGTTTTACCCTACCTTATTTATTGAAGACTGATTTTAAGCCTTTCTATAGATAAAACAACCACACTTTTAATTACCCTACCTTTGCGGGTGAAAAAACCTTTTTTTTCTTTCAAACCCCCATATGACCGATAAATCTCTTTGCAACGAGCGTTTTTTTAATAAATTTTATACGACACACATACAGGCTGCTAGTAATTTTGCCTACTACAAGTCGGGTGACAAAAGCACTTCTTTAGATTTAGCGCAAGAAGGATTTATAAGAGTCTGGGAAAATTGCACTACAATTGATATATTAAAGGCAAAATCCTACTTATTTACTGTTATTAACAATCTTTTCTTAAATAAAGTAAAGCACCAAAAAGTAGTTTTTGCCTATGCCAAAAGCAGCCCCTATTTAGATGTTGACAATCAAAACCCAGAATACTTGCTAGAAGAGGAAGAGTTTAAAGAGCGGCTTAAAAAAGCAATTGAAGGGCTGACGGAGGGAGAGCGAGTTGTTTTTTTAATGCATAGAATTGACGGGAAAAAATACAGAGAAATTGCATCAACTTTAGAAATCTCCCAAAAAGCAGTAGAAAAAAGGATGTCAGCTGCATTAAAAAAATTAAGAACTAAAATACAAGGAATTTAAGGTAGGGTAAAAACCTTTTTAATTGTTAGATAGATAGAAAGACAAAAAATGAAAGAAAACAAGGAGCTTTTAAATTGGCTAAACAGAGAAAGCTCTGAGGAAGAATTGATGCGCTTAAAGAAAGATACAAACTTTAAAACCTTAGAAAAAATTGCATATTATTCTTCTCAAATAGCAACTCCAAAAATAGACGTTGCTCAAGCTTTACAGGATTTAAATCAAAAGAAGAAACAGACAACTAAAAAAGG
>DPRC01000089.1:0-121 GCA_003537695.1 Polaribacter sp. | reverse complement strand
CTATTATCTAACCTTAAGCTCCAAATCTCAATTTAAAACTGAATTTGCTCAAACACTAGCCTTTAAACTACCAGACAGCTCAGCGGTTACCTTAAACGCAAATTCAGAAATTTCATACACT
>DPRC01000077.1 GCA_003537695.1 Polaribacter sp. | reverse complement strand
TTTATAAAAATATAACTTTTTGTGGTTACAACCCTTTAGAGAAAGAGTTGTTCCTTTTTTTGCTAAAATATAAGAGATTCCTGGATGTATTCTATTTCATCGACTATTAAGGATGAAAAGATTGGATTGATAAAATTTAATATGCCTGATTGTTATTTAACTTGCATTTGTATTCAATTAAATGTTTTTTCGGGTTTTTGTCATTTTAATTCCCACAATAATTTTTTGAGGAGCCTTGATTTTTTAGTGAATAATCTGCTGTTTTTAGAAGACCTATTATCGATAACTACATGCCCTTGTTATGATTATAATTTTCTATGAAACGCCGCAAAATGAAAAAAGTAAAAATAATAATGGTAGCGATTTTTGAATCATCATTTAGAATGTTTATTTTTGTGCAACTGAATACACCATGCTAAACAAGAATTCGACCAAAACAAAAAAAATATGATTAAAGCTGATTGGATAACAGTTAAAGAATATGAGGACATTACGTATACAAAGTCGAATGGAGTGGCAAGAATTGCCTTTAACAGACCTGATGTTAGAAATGCCTTTCGTCCAAAAACTACAAAAGAGCTGTACGATGCGTTTTACGATGCAGGAGAGGATGTAAACATTGGTGTTGTATTGCTTTCTGCGGAAGGACCCAGTTCAAAGGATGGAGTGTATTCTTTCTGTTCTGGTGGTGATCAAAAAGCACGTGGACATCAAGGATATGTTGGAGAAGATGGGTATCATCGCTTAAATATCTTGGAAGTACAACGGTTGATTCGCTTCATGCCAAAAGCCGTTATTTGTGTTGTTCCAGGATGGGCAGTTGGTGGCGGACATAGCTTACATGTAGTTTGCGATTTAACTTTAGCGAGTAAAGAACACGCTATTTTTAAACAAACGGATGCAGATGTAACATCTTTTGACGGTGGCTATGGCTCTGCATATTTGGCAAAGATGGTTGGACAGAAAAGAGCTCGGGAAATTTTCTTTCTAGGAAGAAGTTATTCAGCGCAGGAAGCGTATGATATGGGAATGGTAAATGCAGTAGTACCGCATGCTGAATTAGAAAGTACTGCCTATGAGTGGGCACAAGAAATTTTAGAGAAAAGCCCAACTTCTATTCGGATGCTTAAATTTGCAATGAACTTAACAGATGACGGAATGGTGGGGCAGCAAGTTTTTGCGGGTGAAGCAACACGTTTGGCATATATGACAGATGAAGCAAAGGAAGGTAGAGACGCCTTTCTAGAGAAAAGAAAGCCAAATTTTCCTAAAAAATGGATTCCATAGTGCATTTACAAATTGAAAACAACTAATTGGTAATTACTTAAAATGAAATCACAAATAGTAACATTCTTAATAAAGTGTCCAGATCAAAAGGGTTTAGTTGCCAAAATTACTAGTTTTTTTTATGATAAAGGATTCAATATTTTAAGTTGTCAGCAATATGTAAATTCCATTGAGGATACTTATTTTATGAGGGTTCGCTTGAATGCAGATGGTACCAATATCTCAAAATCAACTTTAGAACATAATTTTTTAGAGTTAGCAAAACCGTTGCATTTTGACTGGTCTGTAAATTACGGAGGAAAGAAAAAAAATGTGGCGATTATGGTCTCCCATACAAGTCATAATTTATACGATTTATTAGAGCGTTCTAAAGAGGGAAGGTTAGATTGTAATGTGAAAATGATTATTAGTAATCATGAGAAACTTAGGCCAATTGCACAAATGTTTGAGGTTCCTTTTTACTATTTGCCGGTTACTAAAGAAACAAAAAAAGTGCAAGAGACGCAAGTAATAGAATTACTGGAGGTCAATGAAATAGATTTAATTATCATGGCTCGTTACATGCAAATTTTGTCATCAGATTTCATAAAGTGCTATCCAGAGAAAATAATTAATATTCATCATTCCTTTTTACCTGCTTTTCAAGGTGCAGATCCTTATAACAAGGCATATGAAAGAGGCGTAAAGCTTATTGGAGCTACAGCACATTATGCAACAGTAGATTTAGATGAAGGTCCAATTATAGAGCAAGATGTAAAGCCAGTAACTCATGAAAGTACACCAACAACCTTAAAAAGAATTGGTGCAGACATCGAGAAATTAGTTTTAGCAAGGGCCGTAAAATGCCATTTAAATCATCAAATTATAGTTTCTGGAAATAGGGCAATTGTTTTTCCCGAAGCAGGAGAGTAAAGCAACTGTCCATTGGTGTTTTTTAGTCTGATTTTACTGAAGCCGCTAATTTTAGAAGTATTCAATTCTTAAGAGATAATGAAGATAATCTGTATTGGGCGCAATTACGCAAAGCATATCGCCGAATTAGAGAATGAAAGACCGGAAAGTCCAGTTATTTTTCTAAAACCAGATTCCGCGATATTGCCTAAAAAGAATCCATTTTTTATTCCGCCTTTTTCTGATGATGTGCATTATGAAGTTGAGGTTCTGATTAAAATAAACAAAGTTGGGAAGCATATAGATACAAAGTTTGCACATAAATACTACGATGAAATTGGTTTAGGAATCGATTTTACAGCAAGAGATGTGCAAGCAAAATGTAAAGAAAAAGGCCTGCCTTGGGAAAAAGCAAAAGCATTTGACGGCAGTGCCGTTATCGGTGAGTTTTATCCGAAAGAACAATTCGATTTAGAACATTTAAAATTTCAGTTATACAAGAACAACACTTTAGTTCAAGATGGAAATACGGAAGCAATGCTCTGGAAGATAGATGCATTAATTGCCTATATCTCTCAATATTTTACTTTGAAAAAAGGAGATATTATATTTACAGGAACGCCAGCAGGAGTTGGAAAAGTTGTTGAAAATGATAGATTAAAAGGACTCATCGCGGGCAAAGAGGCTTTTAGTATAAGAGTTAAATAAAATTGAGAGACCGTCACAATATTTAAAGCTTGTGAAGTCTAAGATTCCAAAAAAAATATGAAAGCAGAAATAATAACGATTGGAGATGAGATTCTAATAGGTCAAATTATAGATTCAAATTCTCAATGGATTGGAAAGCAATTGAATAAAATTGGAGTTTCCGTGTATCAAATTTCTTCGATACAAGATGACGAACAGCATATTTTAAATGCTTTGAAAGAAGCCCAAGAAAGAGTAGATATTGTAATCATTACAGGAGGTTTAGGTCCCACAAAAGATGACATTACTAAAAAAACAATTGCCAGCTTTTTTAAGGACGATGAAGTTGTAGAATATCCAGAGGTGATTGCCCATATTAAAAGTCTCTTCAAGAAGATAAATCATCCTTTTAAGGAGGTGCAACGGGCACAAGCGCAGCTCCCTTCTAAAGCAACTTTACTCATGAATAATTTTGGAACAGCTCCAGGGATGTGGTTTTATGAAAATAAAACAGTTTTTGTATCGCTTCCGGGAGTTCCTTATGAAATGAAAGGACTAATTCAACAAGAGGTTTTACCAAGAATTCAACAACAGTTTAAATTGCCTTTTATCATTCATAAAACCATTATGACTTATGGACAAGGTGAAAGTAATATTGCAGAAAGGATTGAGTCTGTTGAAAACAATTTACCTCCATTTATTAAATTGGCGTACTTGCCTTCTTTTGGAAGAGTGCGTTTGCGCTTGTCTGCAATAGGAGCGCACAAAGAACAATTAGAAAAAGCACTAGACCAGGAGGTAGCTGCAGTCTATAAATTAATTCCAGAGATTATTACCGGGATAGATGACGATGCTTCTCTAGAAAAAAGAATAGGAGACCTGCTCACAAAAAGGAATAAGACCATCGCGACGGCAGAAAGTTTAACGGGTGGTAAAATAGCTGCAACTATAGTCGCTATTGCCGGTTCTTCCGCTTACTATAAAGGGAGTATTGTTGCGTACTCGTCAGAAACAAAAATTAATTTACTTGGAGTGTCCGCAGAAACTATTGAAGAGCATTCTGTCGTTAGTACAGAGGTGGCCTTAGAAATGGCAAGAGGTGTCAAAGACAAACTGCAAACAGATTATGCAATTGCAGTAACGGGAAATGCGGGCCCTACAACAGATAATACAGCTAAAAGTGCGGGCATTGTATGCATTGCTTTTATCTCCGACGAAAAGGAATGGGTGCAAGAGTTCGACTTTGGTCAGCCAAGAGAAAAGACAATTAATAAGACAGTCAGTAAGGCATTAGAAATTTTACATAAAGAAATTCTTTAAAAATTTGTCAATTTGTTTTGTTCAATATTGGAATTATATGTAGATTTGCACCTCGTTTAGAGATAACACTATAAATACTGTCGAAAAGATGTCTAGAGTTTGTGAATTAACAGGTAAAAAAGCAATGGTTGGAAACAATGTTTCTAAGGCTTTGAATAGAACAAAGAGAAAGTTTGACGCTAATCTAATGACCAAGCGTTTTTTCATTCCAGAAGAAGATAAATGGATTACTTTAAAAGTATCTGCATCTGCTTTAAAAAATATTAATAAGAAAGGAGTTTCTGCAGTTATAAAAGAAGCAAGAGCTAACGGATTCTTAACTAAATAAGGGCTAGCAGCTTAAAATTATACAGAGATGGCAAAAAAAGGAAATAGAGTTCAAGTAATATTAGAATGCACAGAGCATAAAGGAACTGGGAAGCCAGGAACTTCGAGATACATTACAACAAAGAACAAAAAAAACAGTCCTGATAGAATGGAAATTAAAAAATTCAACTCTATTTTAAATAAAGTAACTGTTCACAAAGAAATTAAATAATTAAAACATCTAGAACTCCGAACAGAGCACATAGATTTAAAACATTTAGACAATGGCAAAGAAAACAGTAGCATCTTTACAGACAAGCTCAAAGAGATTATGTAAAGCTATAAAAATGGTAAAATCTCCAAAATCAGGAGCCTATACTTTCGTAGAAGCAATCATGCAACCAGAAAAAGTAGATGCTTTTTTAGCAAAAAAGTAGTATTTACTTCACAATATACTTAAACTATTTTCTATTTTTAGAAAGTAGTTTTTTTTTGTGCCTTATTATTCCGTATTTTTGGGTAGGTTTTAAGCGCTATGGGTAGCTATTTCCAAAGAATCACACAGTACTCATTGTTTAAGTCTTGAGAGACACTAATAAAAAAGTGTGCGCCGTGCAGGAAACAAAATTCAGCGCGGAATCAATAGAAGTATCGAATTGATTTCAAGCAACGAATAGATGTAAACAAACAAATGCCCAGTTATAATGTTTTCAAAAAGCAGAAAATAGAAAGATGAGTTTTTTAAAAAAAATATTCTCCAAACAAAAAAAAGAAACCTTAGACAAAGGTTTAGAAAAAACAAAAACTAATTTTTTTGATAAACTATCGAAAGCGGTCGCTGGAAAATCGACAGTAGATGCAGATGTTTTAGACAATTTAGAAGAGGTTTTAGTAGCTTCCGATGTAGGAGTAAATACTACTTTGAAAATTATAAAAAGAATAGAGGAGCGTGTTGCGAAAGATAAATATTTAGGAACGGACGAATTAAATATACTCCTTAGAGAAGAAATATCAGGATTATTGTCGGAGACGAATCTTGAGAACGAAACTGAGTTTACAGTTCCTGCAGATACGAGACCATACGTAATCATGGTGGTAGGGGTAAATGGTGTTGGTAAAACAACTACAATTGGTAAGTTGGCAAGTCAATTTAAAAAACAAGGGTTAAAAGTGGTTTTAGGAGCTGCAGATACTTTTAGAGCTGCTGCAATAGATCAGTTACAAATATGGGCAGATAGGACAGATGTTCCTATTGTCCGTCAAGAAATGGGGTCAGATCCAGCCTCGGTAGCTTTTGATACCTTAACTTCAGCTGTAAAGCAAAATGCAGATGTTGTAATCATAGATACTGCAGGACGTTTGCACAATAAAGTGAATTTGATGAACGAATTGACTAAGATTAAACGTGTAATGCAAAAAGTAGTTGTAGACGCTCCGCATGAAGTTTTGTTAGTGCTAGACGGTTCTACAGGTCAGAATGCATTTGAACAAGCGAAACACTTTACATTGGCAACAGAAGTGACTTCTTTAGCGGTTACAAAGCTAGACGGCACTGCGAAGGGTGGCGTTGTCATTGGTATTTCAGATCAGTTCAAAATTCCGGTCAAATACATTGGAGTAGGAGAAGGAATAGATGATTTACAAGTTTTTAATAAGAATGAATTTGTTGCTTCTTTTTTCAGATAAATACCAACAGTAAAGATATTTATAAACTCCTTTTTAATGAGTTTTATTTTTTATACATTTCTTACAAGTTTCTATGTTCCTGAAAATA
>DPRC01000171.1:547-17175 GCA_003537695.1 Polaribacter sp. | reverse complement strand
AATTACAAACTACAGCCTCCACTTGTACTTCTTTTTTAGAGTTCTGTTGCTGTTTTATAAACGCAGATTTTGTTGGATGCTATTCGTTTACTTAAAAAAAATACTTGCCATTTATTAACAGGAAGGCCAAACTATTTAATGAGAGAATAGGAGTATGCCTGCTAACATGTTAAGAAGGTGCGTGTAAATGCAGTTTAGATCGAAAATATTGGTACTTTTGAAAGCTTAAAAGAATCTTGTTTTTTTAGTAGCAGCTAATAGTGGTATTACGTGCTTGTGAAAATACAAAGTAGTTGTATTAAAGTCACTGAAACACTATTAATTGTAAAATTTCATTCGCTCCAAATGTTCTAAAATGGTAAACCCAATTATAAAAGTTATTATCCCTGCTTACAATGAGCAAGATGCCATTGCAAATGTGATACATGCCATTCCTGAAATTGTAGCTGAAATTATTGTTGTTGATAATAATTCTACCGATACCACAGCAATAAATGCTAAAAATGCAGGTGCCACTGTTTTAAAAGAACTTCGAAAAGGATATGGATACGCCTGCTTAAAAGGAATAGACTATCTCAAAAAGGAAAATAAAAAAACAGAAATTGTTGTTTTTTTAGACGGTGATTACTCCGATCACCCAGAGCAATTAACAACCCTCATTGCTCCAATATTAATAGATAATTTAGACTTTGTTGTAGGTGCTCGCGTAAAAGAATTCCGGGAAACTGGTGCCATGACTCCACAACAGATTTTTGGTAACTGGCTGGCCACCTTTTTAATGACCATTTTTTTTCAATCAAAATTCACCGACTTAGGCCCTTTTAGAGCTATTAAATATAACACCCTATTGGATTTAGAAATGGAAGACACAACCTACGGGTGGACGGTTGAAATGCAACTAAAAATACTAAAACAAAAACGATCATATACAGAAGTACCAATGAAATATAGAAACAGAATAGGTGTCTCTAAAGTTTCAGGAACGATAAAAGGTAGTATATTAGCGGGAATAAAAATTTTAGGTTGGATCTTTAAATATAGTTTTAAATAATGATTTTAGAATATAGTATCATACTCATTTATTCTATCGCCCTGTTGCTTATTTTCATGTACGCATTGGCACAACTAAATCTGCTTTTCAATTATTTGAAAGCAAGAAAAACAGCGGATACTTCAGAAAAATATGACTTTACCAATCCAGAAGAAATTCCTTTTGTAACCATTCAATTGCCGGTATATAACGAATTGTATGTAATGAAGCGCTTGCTTAAAAACATTGCAAAAATCTCGTATCCGATCGATAAATTAGAAATTCAAGTACTGGACGACTCTACAGATGAATCCGTTGCAATAACCGCAAAATATGTCAAAGAAATTCAAGAAAAAGGAATTGACATTCAGCACATTAGAAGAGATAACAGACAAGGGTTTAAAGCAGGTGCGCTAAAAGAAGGCCTAAAGACGGCAAAAGGAGACTTCATCGCTATTTTTGATGCTGATTTTTTGCCACAAAAAGAATGGTTACTAGAAACAGTTCCTTATTTTAAAAATGAAGAGATTGGTGTAGTGCAAACGCGCTGGGGTCATATTAATAGATCATACTCTACGCTGACAAAAATTCAAGCTTTTGCTTTAGATGCACATTTTACATTAGAGCAAGTAGGTAGAAATAGCCAAGGACATTTTATTAACTTTAATGGAACGGCAGGTCTTTGGCGCAAAGAATGTATTTACGATGCAGGAAATTGGGAAGGAGATACCCTTACCGAGGATTTAGACTTAAGTTACAGAGCACAGTTAAAAAACTGGAAATTTAAATACTTGGAACATGTAGAAACACCTGCGGAATTACCAGTAATCATCAGTGCGGCTAGATCACAACAGTTTCGTTGGAACAAAGGAGGAGCAGAGAATTTTCAAAAAATGATGAAACGAGTTCTTCGAAGTAAAAATGTGTCTTTGAAAACAAAAATACACAGCATACTGCACCTTCTAAATAGCTCTATGTTTACCTGTATTTTTTTAGTTGCTGTTTTAAGTATTCCTATGTTGTATATTAAAAACGAATTTGCACACTTAAAAGTATACTTCTATGTAATGAGCTTCTTTGTAGTTAGCTCTCTTATTTTCTTTATTTGCTATTGGTATATGTATAAAAACAGCTACGGTGGTGGCCTCAAAAATTTCTTTAAATACATTGCTGCCTTTTTCACGTTTTTCTCCATTGCAATGGGGTTCTCACTGCACAACACCATTGCAGTATTAGAAGGTCATTTCGGTAAGAAAAGTGAATTTGTAAGAACACCAAAATTCAATATCAAAACAGCAAAAGATGGCTGGAAAAAAAATAAATACATCACCAACAAACCCTCTGTTCATGTTATTTTAGAAGGTCTTTTAGTCCTTTATTTTATCTTTGGAATGTACAGTGCTTTTATTGTAGGTAATCAAGGAGGAGATTTTGGTCTATTCCCTTTTCACTTTATGCTTACTATTGGATTTAGTTATGTATTCTTTAAATCTGTATTCTCAAAAGCGTAATGCTGTTCTTAGAAAAATATAAGACGTTATGTATTGTTATCATCAGTGCTCTTTTATATTTTGTCTTTGCCTACTTTTTAGAAAGAACAGCATTTAACACTTTCTGTTTTTTGTGGTGTGCATTGTTTGCAGGTTTCTATATGCTCCTCCAACAAAAAAATACTACTTTTTTGGCATTGGCGGTGATTGCCATCTTATTTCGTTTAATTTTTTTATTTTCTACTCCAAATTTATCACAGGATTTTTACCGCTTTATCTGGGATGGTCGCATGCTTTTTAATGGTTACAATCCGTATCTTTATTTACCAGAAAACTTGGTACAACAAGCACTGCAACCTATTGCGCAAGCAGAAGTATTGTACAAAGGAATGGGGGTCTTAAATGGCAGCCATTATACAAACTATCCACCGCTAAATCAATTGTGTTTTTTTATTGCCGCACTATTTGCTAGTAAAAGTATTTTTGGTGCAACCATCGTACTCAGAATGTTTGTTATATTGGCCGATATCGGAATTCTATATTATGGAAAAAAAGTATTGGCGCATTTAAAGATACCCGTGAAAAATATTTTTTGGTATTTTTTAAACCCTTTTATCATCATAGAAATGACGGGGAACTTACATTTTGAACCTGTTATGCTCTTTTTTCTAGTCTTGGCATTTTATAAATTACAGCAACAAAAATGGGTGTGGGCAGCGATACTGGTTGGATGTTCTATTGCTGTTAAATTAATACCATTGTTGTTTTTGCCTTTATTCTTTCAATGGTTCGTAAAGAATGATAACAACTCCATCGCCTCAAGAAACCGAAAAATCGGAAAACTTATTTGTTTTTATACCCTTATAGTAGGAACTACCCTCTTATTATTTCTTCCCTTTTATACTGCCTCTCTTATTGAAAACTATTCTAGATCTGTAGGTTTATGGTTTGGGAAATTTGAGTTCAACGCGAGCTTTTACTATGTTTTTAGAGAAATAGGGTATGCTTTTCGAGGATATAATGAAATTGCTATTATAAGTAAAATTACAGCTTCCCTAACGATTGCATATCTATTATATCGCTCCTTATTTAAAAAAGCCATAAAAGGAATTCCCTTATATACCTCGCTATTGTTTGGAATTAGCTTTTACTATTTTACAGCCACAACCGTGCATCCTTGGTATATTGCAACTCCCTTAATTCTTGGTGTTTTTAGCACTTATAAATTTTCTGTAGTCTGGTCTTTCTTGATTTTCTTATCCTATGAAAGCTATACAAATACAATTTGGAAAGAAAATTTATGGTTCGTTTGGGTGGAGTATCTTCTTCTATTTTCTTTTCTTGTCTATGAAATTCGCAGCAAATCGAAACTACAAAAAATTTAAAATAATGCGTTTCTTGTATTACAAGAACAGGAAATTTTGTATTTTGTAATTTTATTTTCTACATTCTATGAAAAGACTTACCATAAAAGACATTGCGAAAGAATTTAGTGTTTCTATATCTACCGTTTCTAAGGCCCTAAACGACAGCTATGAAATCAGCGTAAGCACCAAAGAAAAAATAAAAAAATACGCCAAAGCGCACAATTATAAGCCAAATTTTAACGCATTAAGTTTAAAAAATAGGCAGACAAAAACGATTGGAATCATCATTCCAAACATGCTAAACTACTTTTTTGCCCAAGTATTTAACGGTATTGAAAAAGTAGCGAATGAAAAAGGATATAAAATAATTTCTTGTATTTCTAACGAGTCTTATAAAAAAGAGACCGAAACAATGGAAATGCTATCTAATGGAAGCATTGATGGTTTTATTCTTTCTTTAGCGGAAGAAACCGTTTTAAAAGGGGACTTTAAACATTTTGAAGAAATCTTAGAAAATGGAACTCCTATTGTAATGTTTGATAGAATTGCAGAACCTATAAAATGTGACAAAGTAATTACAGACGACTTTAAAGGGGCTTCTAAAGCTGTAAAATACCTAACAAAATCTGGTAGTAAAAATATTGCCTTTATCTCTACGATTAGTAATTTAGAGGTGGGTAAAAAAAGACACCAAGGATATTTAAAAGGTTTAGAAAAAGCAGGATTATCGGTCAATAACAATCTCATTATAAATATTACTGCAGACGACTACAAAGAATATGAGAATATTTTAGCGCCAATATTTGCCGAAAATGACATTGATGCAGTGATAGCAACAGATGAATCTTCTGCAATTGCAGCTATGAAAGTGGCTCAAAAAAAGGGACATAAAGTACCTGAGAATTTCGCAGTAGTCTGTTTTTCTAATGGTATTCTTGCAAGGCACTCACAACCTAAAATGACCACTGTAAGTCAGCACGGAGAAAAGATGGGAGCTACTGCCGCCAAATTATTGATTGACAGATTGGAGAATAAGTCAGAAGAAAAAGAAGCACCAAAAACAGTAATTATCAAAACGGATTTAGTAGAGCGAAATTCGACCAAGAAGTCGTAACCCATGGATTTAACGAAGGTAAAATTAGTCGTTTTTGATATGGATGGCACACTCCTAAACCCAGCGGGCCAGGTAAGTCAAAGATTTTTTACACTTTTTAAAAAACTGCAAAAACAACAGCTTCTTTTTTGCGCTGCTAGTGGGCGCCAATACAATAGCATTGTCGACAAACTTGCTCCTATTAAAGAAGCCATCTATATCATTGCAGAAAATGGAGGAGTTGCTAAAAAGGGAAATGAAGTGTTGCTCTTAAAAGCAATCGCAGCTTCAAAAGTTCAGGAAATATTGCCTGTATTAAGAAATATAAAGGATACCCATATTGTTTTATGTACCCAAGAAACAGCATTTATAGAAAGTAAAGATGCTGCATTTATCAAGTTATTTCAAGAATACTATCACAACTATAGTGTTGTAGATGATCTTACTACTGTTGCAGAAACAACTCCGATACTAAAGATAGCAACGTATCATTTTTCTTCTTCAGAAATTTTTATATATCCAGCGTTACAGCACTTAGAAAGTGACTATTTACTGAAAATTTCTGGCCAAAACTGGTTGGATATTTCTTCCCATGGTGTACATAAAGGGAATGCACTAAAAGAGATACAGCGACTTTTAAATATTTCGAAAGCAGAAACCATGGTATTTGGTGATTACCTCAATGATTTAGAAATGTTCGAAGAGGCAACTTTTAGCTTTGCCATGCAAAACGCCCACAAAACACTTAAAAAAAGAGCAAACTACAGTACCAAAAGCAATTCGGAATTTGGTGTGGAGGAAGTATTAGAAAAGCTACTGCAAGCCAATATTAAAACTTAAGTCCATAAAAAAAAGCCTGATTTCTCAGACTTGTTTTTTCTTTTTCCAAGCTACATTTTAATAATACAAATCTAAAGTATCTCTAACATCTATTTGCATTTATACTTTTAATGATATACATAAAAAAAAATTATACATAAATGGATTCACAACTAGAGGTAAAATACCAAAGCTCCTTTTTATAGGATTCGTAATTCCTAAATTAGAGACACCGAAACGCTACTAATTTAAAAATTTATTTACCTCCTTAAAATCTTGTTTTTTACTTTCCAAGCGGCCCCTATAAGTAAAAACTGCAGTGGTAATCGAATCAAAGCTGCTGTTTGACTTCCTATTGCTGGTGTATCAGAAAAGACATCCCATATATGGATTGGTAAAAAGAGTAGCATTAAAATCAGAATTCCTGTAGCCCCCATATACGCCCACTTTTTAAAAAACAAAGCAATCCCAAGTACAATTTCTAATAGTCCAGATGCATATATGATTGCCATAGTACCGGGTAAAAACACAGGGACAAAAGGAACATAGGCCTCCGGTTTTAGAAAATGTTGCACGCCTCCAAAAATTAAAAACAATGCCAACAAAAATTTTAATGCAATCCATATTTTACTTCTCATACTTGTAAAATTTAAAATACTAATAAAAGTGGCGTACCAAAAACTGAGTACGCATCTCTAAAGACACAAGTTCACAAAACTAAAAATAGAATTGATTTCAAAAAAACCATAAAGACTATTTTTTTGTAAATTAAGTCGTTCTCAAGTATACATGCCTCTATAGATCTATATAATTGATTAGACTGTTTAAATACCGAACGGATTCTCTAAGGAGTGCATCGGTTTTGTGAACCATTTTGGCCCTTCATCTGTCATATAGATATGATCTTCATGTCGTATTCCGAATTTACCTCGTATACAAATCATGGGTTCATTGCTAAAAGTCATTCCCGGTTTTAATACCGTGGTGTCATTCTGAACAACATAAGGCCATTCATGTATCTCTAAACCGATACCATGACCAGTTCTATGTGGCAAACCTGGTAATTCATATGCGGGTCCTAATCCTCGACCCTCCAATATATTTCTAGCCACAGCATCCATAGCTGCGCAAGTGTTTCCCAGTTGAGCAGCATCAAATACTGCAAGTTGTGTTTCCTTTTCAATATTCCAAATTCGTATTTGTTCCTCATTTGGAGTTCCAAAGACATAAGTTCTTGTAATGTCTGAAATATAATCATGGATGCTACAACCAGTATCGATTAATACCACTTCATTTTCTTCTAAATGTTTTGGTGCTTTAACACCGTGCGGAAAAGAAGTATCCACTCCAAATAGCACAATACAAAAATACGAGCCAGAATGAGCGCCATACTTTACATGTGCCTCATTAATAAAATCAGTGATTTCTTTGGCAGAAATTCCAACTCTTAAAATCCTTGCTACTGCTTTCTGAACCTCTAATGTGATGTTCATAGCATGCTGCATAATCGAGATTTCAGCAGGAGATTTAATCATTCTGCAGCCCGCTGTAATTGGTTTTGCGTTCACAAAATTATAGGAATTTTGACAATTTTTAATGCCATCAAATATAAAAAAAGGAGTTGCCTCATCGATAGATATGTTCCCTGAAGCGACTCCATTTTCCTTTAAAAGATTTACAAATAATAGGTATGGAGATTCATGTTCCTCCCAACCGTGAACGGCACCTGGGATCAACATAAAGTCAAAGATAGTACCCTTTTCAAATTCTGGAGCAATATATAATAGGGTCCCGTTCGGAAACAACAAAGCGCCAACCATGCGCTCACTCGAATTCCATTTCATACCCGTAAAGTAGTATAAGTTTATTCCAGCATGAAGATATAATGCAGGTACCTGCTGCTCTTGCATTAATTGACAAGCGCGCGCTATTCTGTGGTCAAATTCTTTCTCCCCTATTGGCTCCACTAAATGCGCAGTGGGCTGAATTGCGTTTAATTCTGCAGCTATTGTCGACCCTCCAATTCCTTTCATCTATATTTTTTTAGTATTCATTAATCTTTCAATCTCTTCAATCTCAATTGGCATTGCTGCCGTTAAGTTAACGTTCCCTTTTGCATTGATTAGGTAATCGTTCTCAAGCCGACAACCAATTCCCTCCTCTGGTATATATATCCCTGGCTCACAAGTAAAAACCATCCCTGCTTCTATCTTTCTAGAATACAGCCCCACATCATGCACATCCAACCCAATATAATGCGCTGTACCGTGCATAAAATATTTTTTATACAACGGATTTTTAGGATCTTGGACGGCAATCGCATCTGCGTTTAACAAGCCTAAATGTATCAATTCTTCCTCTACCAAACACACCATTTTAGCTTCGTAATCTGAAGGCAGAATACCAGGAATTAAAAATTTGCTACCTTCTTTTAAACAGCGTAAAACAGCGCTATAAACTTCCTTTTGTCTTTTAGAGAACTTCCCGTTTACTGGAATGCAACGTGTTGTATCGCTGTTGTAATTTGCATAACAAACACCAAAATCTAATAAAATCATTTCACCATTGTTACAACGGTCGTCATTAGTATTATAATGAAGCGCACATGCATTTTTCCCAGAAGCAACAATCGGTTGGAATGCATGGTGTGCAGCCCCTGACTTCACTAAGTTATAAGTCAACTCTGCTTCCAACTCATACTCTTTCATCATTGGTTTGCAAGCTTTTAATACCCTAATAAAAGAACTAACACTAATATCCGCTGCTTTTTGGAGTAGCTTGATTTCTTCTATCGATTTGACAGGACGCAAATCTCTTGTAATTTTTGCAGCTCTGTAATATTCGTGCAGAGGATATTTTTCTTTGCACCACTTGATCATTCTATCTTGCTGCGTTTCTTGATCTTTAGTAACTCGTTTTAAATGCTCATTATGACCTAAATAAAATCCATCTGCTTCAAAGGCCATGTATTGCAATACCATTTCAAAATCTTGAACGTGCTCTACTCTTTCAATACCAGAGATGAGTGCCGCTTGTTCTTTAGTTAGTTTTTCTCCATCCCATATTTTAATATGTGCGTTGGTTTCTTTTATAAAAACCATCGCTTTATTTTTCTCTTTTAAAGCATCTGGATACAAGACTAAAATTGTTTCTTCTTGATCTACACCGGACAGATAAAATAAATCGTTGTTTTGCACAAAACCCATCACATCGTCTGCGTTGTTGTGTTTAACATCATTTGCTGTCAAAATAGCGATAGTGTTCGGTTTCATCTGGGCAATAAAATTGCTTCTATTTTTAATAAATAATGTATTCGGAATTGATTCGTATCTCATTCTTAAAATTTTCTGTCTGGACTAAATGGTTTTAAATCCAAGGAAGGTTTTTTATTCGAAATTATCTCTGTTACAAGTTTACCTGTGACCGGGCCTAAACTCCACCCCATCATTGCATGTCCTGCAGCAATTGTTAAATTTTTGCATTTTGATGACTTTCCAATGTATGGCAATCCATCCGGAGAACAAGGGCGCAAACCGGATGCTGCTGCATCTTTTTCAGCCTGATTAATCTCCAAGCCACTGTAGAATTTCTTTGCAGCATTTGCAATAGCGTCTACTCTTTTAGGATTTACACAATGATTAATCTTATCAATCTCCATCGTTCCGGCAAAACGGGTAAAACCTTTCATAGGTGTTACCGCAACTTTAGCTTCACATAAAATAGATGGGATGGTTATATCAGTTTCTCTTTCTACATCGATAGCATACCCTTTACCCGCTTGAATTGGAATTTTAATTCCGAGTTTCTTAGTTAATAGTGGACTCCAACTTCCAGCAGCCATTACAACTTCGTCGCATTTGTAGGAACCCCTATTTGTTATTACTTCTGTTATTTTTTGATTTGAAACAGCAATATCAATCACTGTTTCATTGGCAAGAATCTGTACCTCTTTATACTTTAGATACGCAATCATTTCCTGCATGAAATTACCCGGTGTCATGTGCGCATCACAGTCAAAATAAACAGCCCCTTTTACATTTAATTTTGCATTGGGCTCGTACTTTTTAATTGCGTCCATCGTTGTTAAATGTGTCACATGCAATCCTTCCTTCAAAGCCATTTTACCTAAGTTCCACTCATGCTCTCCAACTTTATCTGTTTGATAGTACATCATTAAACCTTTGCGTTCGTATTGAAAATTAAAATCATTAGACGCTTTTATCTCCTCATATAAATCTCTACTCAGTAAATTAATCTCTTTAATTACGGGAATTGAAGTGGCTACTTTTTTTGCGTTTGCTGATTTTTTAAATGCCCAACTCCATTTTAAAAAGTCGATATCGAGTCTTGGTTTTACATAAAAAGGACTGCTTGAGTCAAACATCCATTTAAGCCCTTGTGTAATAATTCCTGGAGATGCTAATGAAATAATATGACTGGGTGTAATATAACCAGCATTTACGTACGATGCTCCCGTTCTAAAATCTGACTTATCTATGACCGTAACTTGATGTCCTTCTTTTTGCAAATAATAGGCAGTACTTAATCCAATAATCCCACCTCCGACTACAATTATATTTTTACTCATTTTTCTTCTTTAAACCCTTTATTAAATCACCTGAAACCCGTGTGCATAAGGATCATCTTCTGCATCTATACTAATCGTGTTGTATCCAAAGACTTTTGCCCATCCTTGAATACTTGGAACTACTGCAGGAATGCCGGCTAAAGTGGTTTCTTCTTCGACACAACCGATAAATGTACTTCCAATAAAACTTTCATGAATAAATTGTTCTGCTAATTTTAATTTTCCTTTTGCATATAACTGTGCAAGTCTAGCAGAAGTACCTGTACCACAAGGACTTCTATCAATTGCTTTGGCACCGTAAAAAACAGCATTTCTACCGGATGATGTTGGCGCTATCGGACTACCAGTCCATAACATATGTGTGACATTTCTAATCGTATCATCTTCAGGATGAATAAATAGCGCTGGATATTTATCATTGATACGGTCACGGACAACCTGTGAATATTGAATAATTTTAGTTGCGGAAAAATCCTGCAGTCCTTTATAATTTTCCTGTGGATCAACAATTGCATAATAATTTCCCCCATAAGCAACATCAAAAGTAATTTCCCCGAGTTCCGGACAATCTATTGTCAAATTTTCTGCTGCTAAGTAACTTTTTACATTGATTAATTTTACCCAATCTACCTTATTGCCCGTTTGATGATATTCAATATGCACCAAACCTGCTGGAGTCTCCATTTTTATTTTACCTGGAATTTTTGGAGTAATTAAGCCCTCTTCTATGGCAATCGTAACCGTACCGATGGTTCCATGACCGCACATTGGCAAACAACCTGAAGTCTCTATAAATAAAATTGCAAAATCGTTTTCTATGCACTGCGGCGGAAATAATATACTCCCACTCATCATATCATGCCCACGTGGTTCAAACATTAATCCTTTGCGAATCCAATCGAACTCTTTTAAAAAATGCTGGCGCTTCTCTCGAATTGTATCACCAACCAAATTTGGTCCGCCGCCTGCAATAACACGCACTGGGTTGCCACAGGTATGGGCATCAATACAAAAAAATGTTTTTTTACTCATCCTTTTTTTTCGCTATATACCGCTGTACTCTTTTTTCTAAAATTGACAGTGTCACCGTTCCTTGATTTAAAATAACTTCGTGAAAATCACGAATATCAAATGCAATTCCCAAAGCTTTTTCTGCTTCTGCACGCAGTTGTCTTATTTTTATTTCTCCTATTTTATAGGATAAAGCTTGACCTGGCCAAGAAATATATCGATCTGTTTCTGTTCTAACTTCATGCAATGAAAGTGCCGTGTTTGAGGTCATATACTCTAATACTTGCTGACGTGTCCAACCTAAAGCGTGCACCCCTGTATCTACTACCAACCTGCATGCTCTCCACATTTCATAAGTTAGCTTTCCAAATTTCTCATAAGGTGTTGTATAAATGCCCATTTCAGCTGCCAAAGTTTCAGCATATAATCCCCAACCTTCTCCAAAAGCAGACAGGTATAATTCTCTTCTAAAAACAGGAATTGTTTTTGGCAATTCATTGTTTAGTGAAATTTGTAAGTGGTGTCCCGGAACGGCTTCATGCGCTGTTAAAGCGGGAATTGTATATAAAGTTCTACTTGGTAAATTATAAGTATTTACCCAATAGAATCCAGCAGTCGTCTCATTTTCAGAAACTGAATATCTTCCCGATGTGTAATTTGGAGCAATTGCAGCTGGAACAGGGACGACTCCATATGGTTTTCTTGGCAGCGTTTTAAAGAACTTTGGTAATTCTGCATCTATTCTCTTGGAAACATCTCTTGCAAACATTAGCAATTCTTCGGCTGTCTTCGGGTAAAACTGGGGTGCCGTTCTTAAAAACTTTAGAAAATCTGCAAACGAACCTTTGAAGTTTAATTCCGTAATAATTTTCATCATATCAAGCTTGATTCTCGCCACCTCTTCTAAACCAATATTATGAATGTCTTCTGCTGTATATTTTTTACTTGTAGTATAAAAGTTAATTCTATTTTGATAGAATTCTTTTCCATTAGGAACTGATGAAACGCCTATTTCCTTCCGCGTATTTGGAAAGTATTCCGTCTCAAAAAATGTTTTTATTTTCTTGTATTGCTTTATGCAGTTATTTTGAACACTAGCTTTTGCTACGGAAATAATAGAATCTTTAAAGCTTGCAGAAAACCCTACTGGCAAGTTCAAAAAAGGTCTGTAAAACGCACTTTCTGTTACCGCTTCAACAATATGATTGTTGTAGGTTTTGTCATATTCATAAAATACAGCCTGGGGTTGAGAAATTCCTGCTTCCACTCCTGCCTTTAATATTGAAAGATGATAGTCAATTTGTGTGGGTAAGTTTTCTAGTTCCGTTAAATAGGCTTTTGCTTCTTTGCTGCTCTTGAATTCACGCTGCCCCATTTGACTTAAATTCAAATGAAAAGCAGTTTCATTGGTAATCGGATTCAAGTACATTTTAAACGCATGTTGGTCTATTTTATCTTGTAAAACAAATAACAATAACTGGTACGAAATTTTATCTGTTTCCAGCACATTATCCATTGAAAGTGCTTCTAATTCAATTTTCAGCTCTTTTGAAAGCCTTGCCGCCGCTGCGTAATGCGCTATCGTAATTTCTAAAGAAGCTTCACTATTCGAATCAAACACTTTAGAATTTTCATAGCGCGCAATTAAAGCATACAATTCTTCGCTAGACGAAGTATTTTTACACGCTACAAAACTTAATAAAAGTCCGAAAAAGAGAAAAAGTTTCGTGTGCTTCATTTCACTAAATTTTGTTCCTTGTTTTTACACCATCAACAGTTCTTAAAATAGCTAATGGGTTTTCATTTTTCAAAGCTGCTGGCAATAAATTATTTGGCCACGCTTGAAAACTAAAAGGCCGCACCCATCTCTTAATGGAATCCACCCCTACAGCTGTAAATCTTGCATCTGTAGATGCTGGATATGGTCCTCCGTGCTGCATGGAAGGACAAACCTCTACTCCAGTTGGAACCCCATTGAAAATAATTCTTCCTACTCTATTTTGCAATGCTGAAACAATACTAGGATTTGCAGCTATTTCTGAATCTGTAGCGATGATTGTTCCCGTTAGCTGCCCTTCTAAATTATTTACTATCTGAACTAACTGCGCTGCATCCTTACAAATAACAAGCAAAGAAGAGGGCCCAAAAACTTCAAGATGTAATGTTGGATTTTCTAAAAATACTGCTCCTGACACTTTAGATACTATCTGACGGCCATAGTTATTTTGAGAAGTATCCTCATAATCTACTAGTACTGACACTCCTTCTTGAGAAACAACTTTTGCTTTGTTACTTTCGTAGGCGTCACAAATAGTGGGATGCAACATGCAAGTAGGAGCTATTTTTATAATTTCTTCGGCTAATGTTAGTCCGAATTGGTTCAATCCTTCTCCTGCGATACCGAGCAGCAAACCGGGATTAGTACAAAACTGTCCTGCCCCTAAAGTAATAGAACCTGCGTAAATTTTTGCCCAATCAACTGCTTTTTCGTTTAACGCCTCTGGTAAGAAAATAACAGGATTTACAGATCCCATTTCTGCAAAAACTGGAATTGGCTCTGGTCTTTTTGCCGCAAGATCAAATAATGCTCTTCCTGCCCGAATACTTCCTGTAAAACCTACTCCTTTTATACTTGGATGCTTCACTAAAGCTTGCCCAACTTCAATTCCACTACTATTTAAATTGGAAAAAACGCCGTTAGGCATTCCTGTTTTCTGTGCTGCTTTAATAATTGCTGATGCAACTAGTTCCCCCGTACCCGCATGCATTGGATGAGATTTTACAATTACAGGACAACCTGCTGCTAAAGCTGCTGCAGTATCACCACCCGCAGTAGAAAATGCAAAAGGAAAGTTTGAAGCTCCAAAAACAACAATTGGTCCTAAAGCGATATTCATTTTACGTAAATCTATTTTTGCCACTGGCTGACGCTCTGGTTGTGCAGTGTCTATGCTTGCTGCTACCCAAGTTCCCTCCTCTATATGCAGAGCAAAAGCTCTTAACTGCCCAACTGTTCTTCCTCTCTCTCCCATTGCTCTTGCAGCTGCTAGTCCAGATTCTGAGGTATATACTTCAATCAATGCAGTTCCTAGGGCTTCTATTTCGTCTGCAATAGCTCTTAGAAAACAAGCCTTTTCTAAACCAGTTTTATTAGAATATACTTGAAATGCGTTGGCTGCTAATGCTACAGCTTTGTCAATTTCCTCTATAGACGCCTCTGTAATAACGGAAGTATTTCTTTTATTTTCTTGTGGGTTAAACGTTGTGAATGTTTTTGTTCCTTCAGAGGAGCGTATGTTTCCAATATAATTTTTTCCTGTAATCATTTATAAATTTTTATAAGTTGGTAAAGTTGGTCTTTTTCTCATTCCTTCTTCAATAATGTGCAATACGTGCAAACGCTCTTCGCCATGCAGCGGCAAACGAGGTGCACGCACATTTTCTGTTCCAATTTTTGTATAGACTTCTGCCAACTTAATGTTTTGAACTAATTTAGGGTTTATATCTAACTCTAGCAAAGGTAAAAACCAACGATAGATTTCAATCGCTTCTTTAATTCTTCCTGCCTTTTGCAATTCGTATATCGCAACTGTTTCTGCTGGAAATGCACAAACCAATCCGGCAACCCAACCATCTGCTCCCATCAGTAAACTTTCGAGCGCCAACGTATCAACCCCAGTCATGATCTTTAAACGAGAACCAAATCTATTTTTTATTCTTGTTACATTAGAAATATCTCTTGTTGACTCTTTTACTGCTTGAATATTTGGACAAGAAGCAATCAGTTCCTCGAACATGTCTAAAGAAACCTCTACCTTATAATCTATTGGATTGTTATACACCATAATAGGGAGTGCGGTACTATCTGCAACTGCTTTAAAATAGGCAACTGTTTCTCGGTCTCCTGCCTTATATCTCATTGGAGGAAGCATCATCAAACCTTTCGCACCATCATCTTCTGCTATCTTCGCTGCTGCTATTGCACCTGTAGTAGTTTGTTCAGCTATATTCATCAAAACAGGAACTTTACTGGCAACCATAGCTACTGTTTCTCTTGTTAGTGTTCGCTTTTCACTATCTGTCAAAGTACTAGCCTCGCCCAAAGTACCACCCAAAACAATACCATGGACACCCGCATCCAACTGTGCTTGAATATTTATTTCAAACATGTGCATGTCTAATGTATCCTTTTCTGTAAATTTGGTTGTTACTGCTGGCATCACACCACTCCATTCAATACTCATAATTATCGTTTTAGTTTCTTGGTAAATTTACTAAACCCATTCACCACAAATTAATGAGATTTTATCAACATATAATATAATACAATCCACATATTACATTAAAGTCAAATAAATGAATATTATTTATGTATTTTTGAAGTAATGAGAGTACTTCCATTTAAAATACCGAAACCAGAAAACAGTGCTATCGTGTATCAGGAAGATGTAGAAATTTACTTTTATGACAAACTGCATCAGCATGAAGAAATTCAATTAAGTATAATTATTGAAGGCAAAGGAACCTTGATTGTAGGGGATACAGTCAATTATTATAACAAAGGAGATGTTTTAGTTATTGGAAGCAATATTCCACATGTTTTTAAAAGTGATTTGGAAGAGAGTTCGAATTCTCATATGCAAAGTCTTTTCTTCTCAAAAAATTCCTTTGGAACTTCTTTTTTTGAACTAGAAGAATTGCAAGTACTACAACCTTTTTTCATTCGCTCGCAACACGGATTCAAAATAATTTCGTCTAAAAAAATAATTTTTAATTTATTTTTTAAATTAAAAACAGCTCCAAAGCTCAAGGTATTCACAACACTTTTAGAACTCTTACAGATTGGCTCGAAAGCGAGTTATAAAAGTCTCTCTTCTTTTATTTATAAAAAAAAATATACAGATGTTGAAGGAAAAAGAATGCAAGACGTATTTGAGTATACTATGAAATATTTTCAAAAAAACATTTCATTAAAAATAATTGCTTCCGTTGCCAATATGACCAAAAATGCTTTTTGTAAATATTTTAAAAAACGTACTAATAAAACGTACTTTAAATTTTTAGCAGAATTGCGAATTGAATATGCCTGTAAATTATTACTTAAAAAAAATGAGCTGTCAATTTCAGAAATTGCACATCATTCTGGATTTAACAACCTTTCTAATTTTAACCGACAGTTTAAAGCTATTAAAAAAAAGAGCCCTTCTAAATTTATCAAAATGAATTAAAT
>DPRC01000171.1:0-127 GCA_003537695.1 Polaribacter sp. | reverse complement strand
ACTTGTGTAAAACTACATAAATCAATGTAAAACTTACTCCATTTAACGTTGACTCCTTTTCAATAACGGGGCTAAAAGTAATTCATATGCCTCCGTTTTAGCTTTCTTTAAAACATTAAATATTGTT
>DPRC01000081.1:29055-33731 GCA_003537695.1 Polaribacter sp. | reverse complement strand
AAGACTTTGGAGGGAATTAACAAGGAGCGTTCGTATCTGTTGAAAAATAGATCTTCAAGAGGCATCAATCCATAAAAACTAGTTTTAGAAATAACAACATGAAAATTTATAGATTAAATAGCTTTACTGAATTAAGATTCCTTTAAAATAAAGGGGCAATAGGCTAAAACGATTTCGTAGATTTTTTTATATAAATGCTTAAAAAGCAGTAATTTTACGATACACAATATGGAAAAAATTAAAAAAATAGCAGTCATGACATCTGGTGGAGATGCTCCGGGGATGAATGCGGCAATAAGGTCCGTAGTAAGAGCATGTGCTTATTATAGCGTGAATTGCGTCGGGATCTACCGAGGTTATGAAGGGCTTATAGAAGGTGATTTTATAGAATTAACGGCAAGAAGCGTAAATAATATAATTAATAAAGGAGGGACTATTTTAAAGTCTGCGCGCTCTAACGAATTTAGAACGAAAGAAGGACGCGCAAAGGCATTCCAAAATTTAAAAGAAAACGAAATTGAAGGAATGGTTGTTATTGGAGGAGATGGATCATTCACTGGAGCAGTCATCTTTAATGAAGAATATAAGTTCCCAATTATTGGAATTCCTGGAACAATAGATAACGATATATTTGGAACAACACACACCATCGGTTATGATACTGCATTAAATACAGCGGTAGAAGCAATTGATAAAATAAGAGATACGGCATCTTCACACAACAGATTGTTTTTTGTTGAGGTAATGGGAAGGGATGCTGGTTTTATAGCATTAAATGCAGGTGTAGGAGCTGGGGCGGAAGAAATTTTAATTCCTGAGGAAGATTTAGGGTTAGACAGAATGCTAGAGTCTCTTAAAAAGAGTAGAAGAACCGGAAAGTCTTCGAGTATTGTGGTGGTTGCTGAAGGGGACAAGTCAGGTAGAAATGTATATGAATTGGCGAAATATGTAGAGGAAAATTTGCCAGAATATGATGTAAGGGTATCTGTTTTAGGCCATATGCAAAGAGGGGGTTCACCTTCTTGTTTTGATAGAGTTTTGGCCAGCAGATTAGGCGTTAAGTCGGTTGAATTACTTTTAGACGGACAAACAAATTTGATGGTAGGTCTAAATAATAATGAAGTAATTAGTACCAGTATTAAAGAGGCGATAACGGGGGGGCACTCAATTAATCAAGAACTTTTAAGAGTTTCTGATATTATGACCACATAATTTAAATAAGTAATTAAAGATTAAAATAATGATAAAAATAGGAATTAACGGATTTGGAAGAATTGGTAGATTAGCATTCAGATCTTCTGTGGCAAGAGAGAACGTTCAAGTAGTAGGGATTAATGATTTATTAGACGTAGATTATTTAGCATATATGTTAAAGTATGATTCAGTTCATGGGCCATTTGACGGAACCGTAGCTGTAAAGGACGGAAAGTTAGTTGTAAACGGTAATGAAATTAGAATTACAGCAGAAAGAGATCCTGCAAACTTAAAATGGGATGAAATTGGTGCGGAATATATCATAGAATCTACGGGCTTCTTTTTAACAGAGGAGACTGCTGGGAAACACTTATTAGCAGGTGCTAAGAAAGTAGTTTTATCTGCACCATCTAAAGATCATACACCTATGTTCGTAATGGGTGTAAATAATACAGAATTAAAAGCAGGCCAAAATATATTTTCGAATGCTTCATGTACAACAAACTGTTTGGCACCAATAACAAAAGTGTTAAATGATAATTTCGGAATTGTAGAAGGCTTAATGACTACTGTGCATGCTGCTACAGCAACGCAAAAAACGGTAGATAGCCCTTCAATGAAAGACTGGAGAGGTGGTAGATCTGCAATACATAATATCATTCCTTCTTCCACAGGAGCTGCGAAAGCAGTTGGGAAGGTAATTCCCTCAATGAATGGTAAACTAACCGGTATGGCTTTTAGAGTTCCAACAATGGATGTTTCTGTAGTAGATTTAACTGTAAAGTTAGAAAAAGCAGCTACGTATGAAGAAATTTGTGCAGCTATGAAAGCGGCTTCTGAAAGTGGACCAATGAAAGGTGTTTTAGGATATACTGAAGAGTTGGTAGTTTCTCAAGATTTTATTGGAGATACTAGAACTTCAATTTTTGATGCAAATGCAGGAATTGCATTGAATGATAATTTTGTAAAGGTGGTTTCTTGGTATGATAATGAAATGGGATATTCTACGAAGATTGTAGATTTAATTGAATATGCTGCAACATTATAATTGTCTAAAATAAATGAAATAAAAAACCTGATTGCTTCAATGCGATCAGGTTTTTTTTATGCTTTGCAGTGTAAATAGGTATGCTTTTAAAAGCTGCCTGTTGAAAACTATTTCACAGCAATCATGCTAATTTCTACATTTACAAATTTGGGTAAATTTGCAACCTCTACAGTCTCTCTTGCAGGTGCCGTCTCATCCTTAAAATACCTGCCATACACTTCATTTATTTCAGAGAAGTTATGCATGTCAGAAATAAAAATAGAGGATTTTATGACATTTTCAAAAGTCATTTCGGCAGCCAACAAGACCTGTTGCATGTTTTCCATAACTTGCTTTGTCTCTGCTTGTATATTCTCTATTACTAAAGCTCCATTTTCTGGGTTTATTGCAATTTGTCCTGAGGTATACAAAGTGTCTCCTGATAAAACAGCTTGGTTATAAGGTCCAAGAGGCGCCGGTGCGTTACTTGTTGTAATTATTTTTTTCATTTTATAAATATGTTTTTTTTCTAATATCTCAATATTTTGATGCTATCTTTTTCAAAACTCAGGTAAACTCGTTAAAGTAAAATCAAGAAGCCTACTGTGATTTTATTTTTATTTAAATTAGTGTCATTCCTACATTTTTAAAAATAGTAATTATAAGAGTTTAATTAAAATAACTTTCTGTCTGGCGGCTTATTTTTATCCCATTTTAAATCCGATAAAATGGAGGATTTCACACCAATAAAAAAGGTATACGAAGAGTTAGTTCCAAAAGGAACCCAGTTAAAATTGAAATTCCAACTATCTAAATCTCTTGTAAAATTAAATCTCGAAAAAGTAAAAGCCCCTCTTAAAACGTCATAACCAGAAGAGTATCCAACTGCCCATTTTGGAGATAAATCTACATTTCCACTAAACATGATACTGTGAACACCTATATCGCCGCCATCGAGTCCGTTGTCCCTGTAGCTGGCAGAATAAGCGAGATTAATAGACCAGGGGATGTCTGCTTGATATAGGTTTGTTATTTTATTTTTATCTTTTGCTTTTGAAGAATTATTTCTATCACCAAACCCGCCCGTAGGATTTATATCTCCACCAATAACGTCTTGTGTATTGTTAGGATCCTCTTTGTTGTCTTTATCACCCCCTTTTTTATCCTTTTTGAGGTCTTCACTAGAAATCGAATAGTTGGCAGTTAAATTTGCGTTTGTTAATCTCAGGCCTAAAATATTATTATTAAATTCATTGATCCTTCTGGGCGCTCCCGTTGCGGAGGCCACCACCTTATATGGGTCTAATGAGCCACTTAAATTCAAGGCTAATTTATCTTTAAATAGGCGGGTTCCAGCAGAAAAACTAACTGGAGACCAGCGCAAACTATCCGCAGCAATATTATAGGAGCTATTAAAGTTCAGATTGTTTAGTAGTGTTATTTTTTGATCCTCTTCGTCACTATCAGGATCTTTCGGTGCAAGTTTCGCTTCTAAAACATTGTTTAAAGACATGCCTATAGAATTACTTACTCCGGCAGAGGGCCCCTGATAAATTCCTTGGTCAAAAAGTGTATAATCTTGAAGGTCACTTGGATCATTGCTGGCTTGTACTTGTTGGATATATTTATCTTTAAAGTCCGGTCTATAGGAATAAGAAATGGAAGGTCTAATGGTATGTCGGATGCCTTTTAGACGCCCCTTATTAATGTTAAAGGTTCCATAGATGTTTGTGGACAAGCTTGCGCCTGCATTGTATTCTCTGTGACTTTTAAATCCTCTCAAAGTATCTGTAACAATTACATTTTCAGAAACATCATATTTTTTTTGAATGTAATCAAACTGCCAAGTTTCCTTATAGTTTACACTTGGAGACAGTGTTAAGTAAGTAAGTACTTTGATATTGGTATTGGTTCCAGTTCTTTGTTGCATCCCAGACCGTGCAGTTTCAAACATCTTGGCTTTAAGGAAGTCATCATCAGAGGTATTAATTAAATATTTACCATCTAAAGTATAATTAAACCCCATTTTTTGAATTGGATTTTTCTTTATCCCGCCTTTTCCTGCAAACGGATAAATCCGATTCATGTTTAAATTTAAGGAAGGCAGGGTCATGGTAATTTGTTCTGTATTTGTGTTTTGCTGGTGCTGTGCTGTAACGTTTAAGTTGAAAGGAGTACCCACAAAAGTTTTGCTGTAGTTTATAGAAGAGTTAAATGTATTTGTTTGCGTTTGGGCGATGTTAAACTGATTTTGAGACTCTCTAAAGAATTTCGAGCTTCCTAAGTTTACAGAAGCCGTAAATCTGGAATTAGGACTGGCTTTTGAATCTTGATTGTGTGACCATCTGATATTAAAGTTATTCGCTTTGCTGTAGTCATCAAAACCTCGAATCCCATTAATGTTATTTTCAAAATTAAAATTAAAAGTACCGTTAAACCGATACCTTTTATTATA
>DPRC01000081.1:28525-28662 GCA_003537695.1 Polaribacter sp. | reverse complement strand
ATATAATCGCTAATAGCAAAATAGTAACCACCGTTTTGAAATCCAATACCTCTTGAGCTACTTCCAGTATCTAGTGCAGGAATTAGAAACCCAGAAACACTTGTTTGGGAAGTTGGGAAATAGGCAAAAGGCAAATA
>DPRC01000081.1:26433-28112 GCA_003537695.1 Polaribacter sp. | reverse complement strand
TAGTCTAATTTTTCGGAAGTAGTGAATTTAATTTCTCGAACATATATCGTAGAATCATTTACTCTTTTTGTTTTTTTTCCAAAGGTAAACATCTCTCCTTGTTTTGTTTTTAAGCCATAGATGAGTGCTTTTTTAGACTTGAAATTATAGACCATGGAATCTTGCTCAGTTTCCTCCGAACCTTGCTTGAAAACTGGTATTTGTGAATACCCGAGACTGTCTTTAATTCCTTTTGCAAAGAGCGTGTTTTTAGTATAATCAACAATAATAATACCTGCTTTCAAGTCGATGTCTGTGTAGGTGACATGTGCCTCATTGTAAAGCGTGATCGTTTTATTTTTTGCATTTTGTATGGTGTAGTCTTTTGCAGTATGCACGATAATGTCTTGAATAGCCTCTTTTGGCTGCAAAGAATCTAAAGCGATCGTGTCCTTTTTTTTAAATAGCAAAGAGTCTTGTTTTATAGCAGTAGGAGAAAAGATTTTCCCAGCAGGAATACTGTCATTCTGCATTTGAAGACCTCCTGTTTTTTTTAATGAATTTAGGTCTTGAGAAAAACCTGGCTTCGTAAAAAATAAGCAGCAAAAGAAAAGTATGTATGATAGGTTTGATTGCAACGCTTTAAATGCTATTTTTGTCTGTGAGTAAAAATATGGTATCCTGTTTTAAACACCTAATTAAGTTTTCAAAATTAGTAAAATTTTATTAATGCAATCTCAACAAAACTACAAAAAGATTATCAAAAGAAAAATCCTGGTATTACTGCTTTTTATATGTGTCTGCCAAAGTGTTTCAACGCATGCGCAAAAAGAGTACGTAGTTGTTTTAGATGCTGGTCACGGAGGTCATGATCCCGGGAATTTAGGAAGTGGATATAGAGAGAAAAGTATTGCTTTAAAAGTGGTTTTAAAAGTTGGTGAAAAGCTAAAGCGGTATAAAGATGTAAAAGTACTCTATACTAGAAAGAAAGATGTTTTTGTAGATTTATGGAAAAGAGGGGACATTGCCAATCATGCAAAGGCAGACTTATTTGTCTCGATTCATTGTGATTCCCATACTTCAAATGCATATGGTGCAGGAACCTTCGTTTTAGGTTTAAGAGGGAATAAAAAAAATTTAGAGATAGCGAAAAGAGAAAATGCAGTGATTCTTTTAGAGGATAATTACAGAGATAAATACAAAGGGTTTGATCCCAATTCTGCGGAGTCTGTAATCGGTTTGTCGTTACTGCAAGAAGAAAATTTAGATAAAAGCTTAGCGATTGCAAGTTTAATACAAAATAATTTTACTTTTAAACTGAAAAGAAATAATAGGAAAGTAAAGCAGGATAATTTTCAAGTCTTGCGAGAAACAATAATGCCAAGCGTACTTGTAGAGCTTGGTTTTTTAACAAATAAAAAAGAGGGTCGGTTTTTAAATTCTAAGAATGGGCAACTTAAAATGGCAAATGAAATTGCAAATGCTATTTATAATTATATTAAGAATTTAAAATTAAATACAATAACAGAGAGCAATATCATAAGAAATGTTAACCAGACTATTGATTTTAAAGTGCAAATTGCATCCGGTAAAAATAGAATTGCAACAAAGTCTTATAATTTTAAAGGCTTAAAGGATATTGAAAGAGTTTCAATTTCTAGGCTTTATAAATATTATTATGGAGCCACTGCCAATTATAA
>DPRC01000081.1:21200-26043 GCA_003537695.1 Polaribacter sp. | reverse complement strand
TTGCTTTTAAAAATGGTAAAAAAATACCGGTACAAGAAGCCTTAAAAATCCAACAGAATTAGAGGTTTCTATTGAAAAAATAGTAGTAATTTTGTTCTAAAATCTGAAGACATGTCAAAGGAGCTAAAATTAGGAATTATTACAATAGGAATTATTATAATTTTTATTTGGGGATTTAATTTTCTGAAAGGTGAAAACATATTTACTTCTGGCTCTCGAGTTTTTCAGGTGGAGTATGCAAAAATTGGAGGGCTCTCGAAATCAAGTCCAGTAACTATAAATGGGTTAAAAGTTGGTAAAGTAGATAAAATAGAATTTGATACAAGTGAAGAAAAAAAAGGTTTTTTAATTGTAACTTTCACGGTAGAAAATACTTTTGAGTTTTCAAGAAAAAGTATTGTAAAAATATATTCTCCAAATCCTTTAAGTGGTTCTAGTTTAGCGATAGTTCCTAATTATGAAGGGGAGATAGCGGTCTCTGGTGATCTATTATTTGGTGAAATGGAAGAAAGTTTATTTACCTCTATCGGGGAAAGATTAAACCCGTTGCAGCAGAAAATAGAAAGAGTGATTGTAAGAACAGATACTTTGTTTAGCAGCATTAATAAAGTGTTAAATGAGAATACCATCAATGAAATTAATAGCTCTATTTCTAATTTGTCAGGAGCAATTACAGACATTAGAACAACAATTCAGGCTGTAAATGCTATGGTTACTGATAATCAGGAGAACTTAACAAGTACCATCAAAAATACTAAGAAGATTACCGAAAATTTCAGTAAAGTATCTGACAGCATCAGTACCATCGATTTCGGAAAAATGGTTGCGAAAGCAGAAGAGGCTGTTGGTAATTTTAACGATATTTCTCGCAGAATAAACAATGGAGAGGGCACTGTTGGTAAGCTGCTGAATGATGAAAGGATGTATGATAATCTAGAAGCGGCTACCAAAGAACTTGAGGAACTACTGAGAGATATAAAGCTGCATCCAAAAAGATACATTCATTTCTCTATCTTTGGAAAAAGTCCGGTTCCGTATGCTGACGAAATAAAAAATTAATTTTAACCATTAGCAACATTTAAATGCAATACCTACCAAATCTTATCTTTGCAATCGCATTAACCGTGGGGCTCAGTTTTTTTGTGATGAATATTCGCAAAATTTTTAGAAACATAAACTTAGGGAAAAAGATCGATAGAATGGACAATACTTCGGCACGTTGGAAAAACATGTTTAAGATTGCGCTGGGCCAATCTAAAATGGTTCGAAGACCGTTTTCTGGGTTTTTACATGTGGTGGTATATGTAGGTTTTGTAATTATTAATATTGAGGTTTTAGAAATCGTAATCGACGGTTTATTAGGCACGCACAGAATTTTTCAAAGTTTCTTAAGTGCTTCTTTTTATGCGTTTTTAATCGCAACCTTTGAGATATTAGCAGCATTGGTATTTGTTGCAGTTACCCTTTTCTGGACACGCAGAAATTTAGCAAATATCAAACGATTCTTAAGTCCAGAAATGAAAGGCTGGCCAAAGACGGATGGAAATATAATTTTATACTTTGAGATGGTGTTAATGACCCTTTTTCTAGTCATGAATGCCACGGATACTGCCTTTCAAGAAGGGGGTATTGGAAATCCAATAAGTCAGTTTTTGGTGCCATTATTCGAGGGCTTTTCAGCGGATGGTCTGCATGCAATTGAGCGCACAGCTTGGTGGCTGCATATTGTTGGTATTTTAGTGTTTTTAAACTATCTTTTCTATTCGAAACATTTACATATTTTACTAGCTTTTCCAAATACTTTTTTCGCAAATTTAAATCCCAAAGGACAATTTAATAATTTAGCGGCGGTTACAACCGAAGTGAAATTAATGATGGATCCAGATGCTGATCCGTATGCAACGCCTGAACCAGGAACGGAAGAAGAAATTCCAGAAAAATTTGGAGCATCAGACGTATTAGATTTGAATAAAATACAGCTATTAAATGCTTATACTTGCACGGAGTGTGGTCGCTGCACTTCTGCTTGTCCTGCAAATTTAACAGGTAAAAAACTATCTCCTCGTAAAATCATGATGGATACCAGGGATCGTTTAGAAGAGGTTGGTAGAAATATAGATGCAAACGGAGGTGCATTTAAAGAGGACGGCAAGCAATTATTAAATGATTATATTCTACCAGAAGAACTTTGGGCCTGCACAAGTTGCAACGCATGTGTAGAAGAGTGTCCCGTGAACATAGATCCACTTTCT
This sequence comes from Polaribacter sp., assembly GCA_003537695.1. Classification (GTDB taxonomy): domain Bacteria; phylum Bacteroidota; class Bacteroidia; order Flavobacteriales; family Flavobacteriaceae; genus Polaribacter. Next base: position 23,791 of record DPRC01000081.1, on the reverse strand, counting down.
ATTATCATGGATATGAGAAGGTATTTAGTAATGGAAGAGAGTGCTGCTCCCCAAGAATTAAATATGATGATGACAAACATCGAAAATAATGGAGCGCCTTGGCAATACAATCAGCAGGATCGATTAAATTGGGCCAACGAAGAGTAACTTAATTTTAAATGTGATATTATAATTTAAAGCTTAAAACGAACCACTCAAAACTAAAAATATGACGGTACCTACAATGGCAGATATGATGGCTCAGGGAAAACAACCAGAAGTGTTGTTTTGGGTTGGTGCTGCAGGAAGTTATGATGACAGAGCAAAAAAAATAACAAGGGCATTTGTAAAAATATTACAACAAGCAAAAGTTAATTTTGCTGTTTTAGGGGTTGAAGAGTCGTCTACTGGAGATGCGGCTAAGAGGGCAGGGAATGAGTTTCTGTTTCAGATGCAGGCAATGATGAATATCGAGGTTTTAAACGGGTATGAGGTTAAAAAAATTGTGACTTGTGATCCACATTCTTTTAATACTTTTAAAAATGAATATCCAAGTTTAGGAGGTAATTATGAAGTTTTTCATCACACACAGTTTATACAAAATTTAATAGCTGAAGGACGTTTAAAGATTGACGAAACGACACTTCAAGGAAAAAGGGTAACCTTTCACGATCCCTGTTATTTAGGAAGAGGAAACGAGGTATATGAATCTCCAAGAGATCTAATTAAGAGATTGGGTGTCAATTTAACAGAAATGAAACGCAATAAGAGAACTGCTTTGTGCTGTGGTGCCGGAGGTGCTCAAATGTTTAAGGATGCAGAGGCTGGAGATAAAGAAGTAAATATTTTAAGAACAGAAGAAGCTTTAGAAACAACACCAGACATCATTGCTACAGGATGCCCGTATTGCAATACAATGATGACTGATGGAATTAAATTTAAAGAAAAAGAAGCCGCCGTTGTGGTCAAAGATATTGCAGAATTAATTGCAGAAGCAAATAACTTATAAGATGAAAAATATATTTTTAGTACTGTTTTGTACCCTCTTTTTTTCATGTATTAATGAAGAGAAAAAGGAAAAAGTCCCTTTTGAAACCATTCCGGTGAAGGAAGTGATTTTTTCAAAGGAATTGATTGAACCAGAAAAAAAATTACTTTTTACGGTTCAAATAGCAGCAAGCAAAAAAGCAATTAAAAGATTTGAAATCATAGAAAATATTGTCATTTCAAAGGAAGGTCCATTTGTTAAATATAGAACTGGCAGTTTTGAGACGTATAAAGAAGCGAAAGAATATAAAAATCAATTGATAAAAAAATACAAAGGGGCCTTTATACAAGCTTTATTAAATAATGCGCCAATATCTATTACAGCAGCGTTAGCGCATTAATTTTTATGACAGATTTTTTTCAAAATAATACCGTTACTTCGTATCCAGAGATTACTAAGACTGATTTTAAAGCAATCAATAATCGGTATTTTAAAGTAATAGTAATCCAAATAGCCTTAGTCTTTATAGTCTTGTTTATCATTGCTATTTTTATGAATTACAAAGATCACTTCGAATTGTCTGAGTACTCAATGTGGCTGTATGTATTGCTTTCCGTTGCTTTTATAGCAACCTTATTTTTAAAGATTATTGGTTTTAAAAAAAGGAAATATGCGGTTAGAGAGAAAGACATCTCTTACAAGAAAGGTGTTTTTTTTAGAAGTTTAACAACAGTTCCTTTTAACAGGATTCAACACATAGAGATAGATCAGGGACCTATTGCCCGTTATTTTGGTTTGGTTTCATTAAGCGTGTTTACAGCGGGTGATAGTAGTGACGATTTAAAGGTGTCTGGACTTTTAAAAGAGGAGGCAATACAGATAAAAGAATTCATTAGTACTAAAATAGATGGATAGCACAGAAAACTTTCGCCAATTCAGAAGGCAGTCTAAAAAAGGGATTCTGGTAATTTATTTAAATCTTATATATAAGGCATTAAAAGCCTTTTGGTTGCTCCTCATTATATTTATCCAAAAGTTTAGTAATATTTCAGAGACCACTATTTTTTATATTTATTTGGGAGTTGGGGGGGTGCTTTTATTTTTCTTAATAAGAGCCTATTTAATTTTTAAAAACTTTCAATTTAAAATAGAAAATCAGCATTTTATATTAAAAAAGGGAATTTTTAAAAAAACAAGTATTTCTATTCCTTTTGATAGAATACAGAATATTAATTTCAAGCAAAACATTATTCAGCAGCTAATCAATGTACATGAAGTAAACATTGAAACCGCTGGTTCTAGCAAGGCCGAAATCTCAATTAAAGCATTGTCATTTAAAGCGGCAAGTGCTTTAAAAAACGCAGTGGCTATTGATGAGTATACGCGGGGAGTTGAGAATAAAGAAACTACAAAACCCTTATTGAAGGTCGGTTTCAAGGCCTTAATGAAAGTGAGTCTTACAGAAAATCACCTGCAAAGTTTAGTATTGTTATTTGCCATTCTTGTCGGTTTTTATCAACAAATCACTGAAATATCTGGCGGTTTAGGAAAAGAGGGGATCTTAGATAGTTATATTTTTAAAAACAACGCTGCTCTAGAAAGCAGTGTTTTTTTAATCGTAGGT
>DPRC01000081.1:18585-20850 GCA_003537695.1 Polaribacter sp. | reverse complement strand
GTCATTGCTGTAATAAGTTCTGTGGTTCGGGTACTCTTAAGACATTTTAACTTAAGGGTCTATTTAAAGGACAATGCATTGGAGATTTATCAAGGCCTGTTAACTAAGAAATCAATTGTATTAAAGAAGGACAAAGTCCAACACATTACTATATCTCACAACCCAATAAAAAAGAAATTAGGTATTTCATTCATTACTTTTAAGCAAGCGATTAGTGGAAAAGTAAAAAAGAAACAAGATAAAATTATTAAGATTGTAGGGTGTAAAAAAGAACAAATAGCAGTAATTACCGATTTGCTCTTTCCTAATGAAAATTTGGAAGCTAAAAATAAGCATTTTTCAAATGTGTATTTTAAGTTCAGATTGTATCTAAGAAGTATCGCTTTTTTAGGAGTATTGAATGTTTTGTTAGTGGTATTTCAGGAAGGTAATTTGGTGTTTTTAGGCAATCTCTTGTTGCTTCCGATGGTGGTGTTTTTTGTGGAATTAAAATTTAAAAAACGGTATTATATTCTTAACGAGAATGTTATAGTTTTAAATGCTGGAAGTATAGAAACGCATCGTACCTATTTGCCTTTTTTTAAGGTTCAAAACATACAGTTAAAGCAAACGATATTGCAGGCGAAAAGGGAAGTCGTAGACGTGGTATTTCAGACCGCTTCGGGTAAAATAAAAATCCCATGTATCGCTATGGTAAATGCTCAGGAAATTTATAATTATACTTTATTTAAAGTAGAAACGAGTCTTAAGTCATGGATGTAAAAAATTATATTAAAGCGGCACGATTAAGGACACTTCCGTTGTCTGTTTCTGGAATTATTGTGGGTAGTTATTTGGGGAATGAATTTTTAAACCAGCTTCCTGAGGTCGGTCTCAGAACTTCCGTTTGGGAAACTTCTATTTTTTGGCTGGCACTTCTTACAACCATAGGTTTCCAAGTGTTGTCAAATTTCGCCAATGATTATGGAGATGGAATAAAGGGATCAGATAAAAATAGAACTGGAGAAGTAAGAATGGTTTCATCGGGAGCAATTTCTCCGAAACAAATGAAAAATGCAATGGTAATTACTACGGTTCTTACATTAGTATTTGCGCTGTTGCTTATTTATGTTTCTTTTGGAAGTGAGAACTTTGGTTTTTCTTTTTTGTTTTTTGGATTAGGAATTGCAGCCATAATAGCTGCAATAAAATATACAGTGGGGAATTCAGCATACGGTTATAGTGGTTTTGGAGATGTTTTTGTTTTTGTATTCTTTGGACTATTAAGTGTGGTGGGTTGTTATTTCTTGTACACAAAACAGCTACATACGCTTATATTTCTGCCAGCATTTTCTGTAGGTCTGCTAAGTACAGCTGTTTTAAACCTAAATAATTTACGAGATCGAGAAGAAGATAAAAAGAATAATAAAAATACAATGGTGGTAAAGTTAGGGGTTGAGAAAGCAAAAATATATCATTATTTTTTAGTGCTAACCGCACTTGTTACCGCTTTGACATATGTATTCTTGGACTATAGTTCTAGTTACCAATTAATTTTTTTAGTTGCCTTTATTCCGTTGGTTAGAAATATTATAACAGTATCAAAGAATGAGGTTCCTGCAGCTTTAGACGGAGAACTAAAAAAAGTAGCTTTGAGTACCTTTTTATTTGCGCTGCTTTTTGGCATCGGTCAATTTTTTTAAAAGAGTCGCAAAAATAATCGGAAAATAAAATCAGGTAGTTTCAATAAAAAAAGTTAGCGATCAGTGTATCGCCTTTTAAGAGTAAAATAGGTATGAAAACAATTAGAGTAATTTTAATCATTATTTCGGTATTCGTTTTAGGGTTTTTAACTACAGGTTTGGTGGTAAAAGATACCAGTTATACGGCAAAGGTTTTGATAGCGGAACCCATAGATGCTGTCTTTCATAATTTTAGCCAAATGGACAGTGTTAAAAATTGGATTCCGGAAATCAAGTCTGTCGAGGTTCTAGAGGATAACAAAGGGGTTACAGGAAGCATATATAAAGTAGTGGTCTTAAATCAAGGACAGGAAATTGTGATGACTAAAAAAATTGTGGCATATGTTCCCAATAAGAAGATCACTTTATTCTATGACGCAGAAAATATGCTAAAGAAAGATGATTATATTTTTTCTGAAGAAGGTGGAAATACGGTTATTACATTAAATGCAAGGTGTCAGAGTGAGTCTTTTTTAATGGGGTGCATGTTTCCCTATTTTAAAGGAACTTTTCGGGCGCAAGACCAAGCATATTTAGAGAATTT
>DPRC01000081.1:16342-18178 GCA_003537695.1 Polaribacter sp. | reverse complement strand
ATAGTTAATATTTTGATTAAAGCAACTTACAAAAAGTACATTCTTAACTTTAAAAATCCAAGTGGTACTTCGCGTGGAGTGTTACGAACAAAGGAAACTTGGTTTCTTATTTTAGAAGATCAGGGCAAAATAGGAATTGGAGAAACCGGCTTGTTTAGAGGATTGAGTATTGACGACGTTCCCAATTATGAAGAAAAAATCAATTGGGTATGTAAAAATATACACATCGGCTTAGAAAAATTACTCGTTAAATTTATAGAATTTCCTTCAATTCAGTTTGGTTTAGAACAAGCTTTTTTAGCTTTAGAAAATAAAAATAAATTCGAATTGTTTCCCTCAGAATTTACAAAAGGCAATACGAGTATTCCGATCAATGGTTTGGTTTGGATGGGAGATCAACAATTTATGAAGACTCAAATACAAGAAAAACTGAAATCAGGATTTTCTTGTATTAAAATGAAAATAGGTGCTATTGATTTCGATGCAGAGGTTGCCTTATTAAAAGCGATTAGAAGCGAGTTCTCATCAGACGAGATCGAGTTAAGAGTAGATGCTAATGGAGCTTTTAAACCAGGAAATGCTCTAGAAAAGTTAGAAATATTATCTGAGATGGAGTTGCATTCGATCGAGCAACCCATTCAACAGGGGCAATTGGAAGAGATGGCATTGTTATGCGAAAAGACTCCTTTAGCGATCGCATTGGATGAGGAATTAATAGGCGTATTTTCAACAAAAGAAAAAAGAAAACTAATCGAAACTATAAAGCCACAATTTATTATCTTGAAGCCAAGTTTGGTTGGTGGTTTTAGCGGGAGTAAAGAATGGACGGAGATAGCAGAAAGTACAAACATACAATGGTGGATTACCTCCGCTTTGGAAAGTAATATTGGATTGAATGCAATTGCACAATTTACACACACGCTAAAGAATGAACTGCCACAAGGTTTAGGAACTGGGAGTTTGTTTAGTAATAATTTTGAAAGTCCGTTGGAGGTTAAAAATGGAAGATTACACTATAACAATTCTAGAAATTGGAATTTTAACATATAATATAAAATGAATTTTATACAACAAGCATATAAAGGCAAGAACGAATGGTACCATTGGTTGTTTGCGACGCTATTGGTCTTTTTTGGTTGGCAAATTTTAGGTGTTTTACCATTGATTATGGCGGTAGCTATAAAGTCTAAAAGTGCCAGTGAGTTTACAGCATTTGCACAAGAGAATTTTATGACCGCAGGTTTAGATAAGAATTTATTGCTTTTTTTGATGCTTTTCATGTTTTTTATAGGATTTATTTTTTTGGGCATTGCCATAAAATATATTCATAACAGGAGTATTACCTCTTTAATTACAAGCAGAGATAAAATAGATTGGAAACGATTTTTTTATGGTTTTTTTGTTTGGGGAATTCTAGCGGTTGTGATGACCTATATTTCTATTTTATTGGCGCCAGAAAATTTCACTTGGAATTTTAATGCAGTTCCCTTTTTTATATTAGTAGCAATCTCTGTAGTTTTTATTCCGTTCCAAACAAGTTTTGAAGAATTACTTTTTAGAGGCTATTTTATGCAAGGAATTGGAATTTTAGTAAAAAATAGATGGGTTCCTTTGTTGGTTACCTCTTTAGTTTTTGGAATATTACACGGCACAAACCCGGAAGTAGCCAAACTAGGGCAGAGTATCATGATTTTTTATATTGGTACTGGTTTGTTTTTTGGTATCGTAACCTTGATGGATGAGGGAACCGAAATAGCTTTAGGTTTGCATGCTATTAACAATATTACTGCTGCATTTTTTGTCACTACAGATTGGACAGTTTTTCAAACAGATGCT